>JAPKBI010000229.1 GCA_028823475.1 Halioglobus sp.
AAATGATGGGTGTTTCAATGCCAAGTAATTCAGTGAGTCTTGTTTTCATAATCTAGTTGTCCAGGGTTGTGTAATTAAATCTTTGAAATTATGGTTTCGGCGAATTCTGTAAGCCCTGCCACCGGATCTTTGCCTAGTCCAAATATCGGCACGATGATTCGTGATGCGCCTGCATCTTCAAAGGCTCTGATAGCATCTATCCCGCCTTGCATATTCCACATGCATGAGATTTCGATACTGTCTGGGTCTCGTCCCTCGGCCGCACACGCTGCAGCCAATGGCGCCATTTTCTTTGCCAGAGCCTCGGGGTTATCTACGGGCAGGAACCAGCCGTCACCATGGCGCGCAACCCGCTCATAGATTTTACCTTTTGTGCCACCCATAATGATGGGGACTCCGGATTTCTTCGCAGGAACGGGATAGCTTTTGAATCCCGACCAGTTTATAAACTCACTCTGGTGTTCCACCACTTCACCCGACCACACTTTTTTCATAGCGATAATGTAGTCGTCAAAGCGGGCCCCACGACGTTCAAAGGGAACACCCATGGCATCAAATTCTTCCTGTAACCAGCCAATGCCTGCACCCAGCATGAAACGTCCGCCTGAAACAAAATCCAGACTGGCCGCCTGTTTTGCCAGGAACATGGGATTAGCCTGCGAAACAATATTAACCCCGGTGCCAAGCAACAGCGTTTTGGTGTTGGCCGCAATCGCTGTCAATGCAATCAGGGGATCAACGAAGTTTGTTTCGGGCCTAGCACCCATTTTGCCGTCGGCACTGTACGGATACTTCGAGGCGTAATCTTGGGGAACAATCACGTGCTCGAAAGTCCACACCGACTCAATGCCGACGGACTCCGCCAATTGGGAGTAACCTACCATTTGGTCGATGCTTTTTACGCCGACGTTTACGGGTATTAAGCCAAATTTCATTGCTTTTACTCCTTCGTCAATACTAAAAATGTGGCAACTGACCTTCGACAAGTTCTAACTGCCCTGCCCTGCGTTCCAGCCAGTGATGAATTGTAACGTTTAAGGCTGAGCGACCGCCGATACTGTCCAGCAAGGTGTCCGCAGCGATCCTAGCATCGCCGTCCAGAGACTGGTAGTGCAACCAAGATCGTTGAAACAACCATTGCGCGTAGCTGCTGATGAATCGCTTTCCGGTAACAGGACCGGTAGTAAACTGATGCTGGCCCAGAAATCGCGGAATATTGCCGCCTGGTGTTTCCTGCAGCCATGCACTGTTGTGCTCAATAACATCCAATACATCGGGCAGTTGGTCAATGCACATTGTTTTGAGGATGGGAAGCAGCGTGTCTGGGATGACATCATGCGCCAGAAACTGTCCCGAAAGAGGCTGCGGCCCATTCATTCGTTCTACCCAGGCATACACGTTGGGAGCTCGCTGTTGCATTAATGCCTTGGGAACGGGGTCGCGGCCCAGATGCGCATAAAGGGGCCCCATGAGTCCATAATCACCAATACTGGGACGTGACCCTAACAGAAAGTCAAATTGGGCAAAGTGTTGATCTAGCTGGTCCAGTAATGCCAAGTACGTTAGCTCGATTCCGGGAATGGTGTCCTCGGTAATTCCCAGATTCGGCAGCATTGCCCTGAAAGGTTTAGAGACGCGCTTGCCAATGGCGATCTGCTCCTCAATACTCGCCTCGGGCACACTCAACCTGCCAAACTCTGACATGACAAAATCATGTTGCTGGTCCAGCACACTCCAACGGTAATGCATGGCGGGAATCATCAGCCACTCATCGCCATACAACTCCAACAATAACGCCACAAGGCGTTGCAACGGCGTTTCAGGGTAGACCGAGCAGTCAGGATGCCGGTCCTCTAAAAAGTCGATAATATCCGTCGTATCCTGGACATATTGGCCATCAGAGGTTTCCAGTATGGGGATAATCGGGGCGCCAACATTGGGCAGGATTATATCCAGATAGACATCCCGCGAGGCGGGCCGCTCCTCCCAGTTCAATCCTTTGTAACGCATATAGGCACGTACCTTGCCCGTAAACAACGAATGATCAGCGCCGTATAGAATGTAGTCAGCAGCCATATAGAGTGTCGCTTTGTGTCGATTCAGGCAATAGTGGCAGAATGAAGCCCGTCGCACTCGATCCATTCAGAACGGGCGCCATGCAGCTTGCTACCTATTGGCAGATAGTGTGTCACTATCGCCGGTTTTAATCAAACCGGCCAGATGAATATCCCAGTGGTCGCACGCGAGATGTGGGGCTATATCTGCCATGGTCTATAACATATACTAGCTAAGCTATCGTAATCTAACGATAGATAGGGAGAATCTAAAAAATAGGGTCTCGGCCTGATTGAAGATGAACTTTATTCAAATTACAGCATCCATATATATATGATTACAACCCGAACGTTCGACGCTTACATTAGGTAGGAATATTTTGAATTTATTACACCACACCAAATTGACTGGCCGCGTCGCATCGCTTGCTTTGCTATTGAGCGTTTGTTTTCCCGCCTGGAGCGTCATTGAGTACACGGAGCCGCAACGAGATACCGCGGTAGAAATGGTTGCTAAGCTTCAGGAGCGTCATTACGCCAAGTTGCCCTATGGTGACGAGCTCTCATCACAACACTTAGACAATTACATTAACAGCCTAGACAGCGGGAAAATGTTCTTTACCTCAGTTGATTTGGCCGACTTCGAGCAGTACCGGTCTGTCATGGATGACCAACTACAGGAAGGCAAGCTTGACGCCGGCTTCACGATCTTTAACCGTTATCACCAGCGAGTACAGGACCGTTTGAATAATGTATCCGACACCCTGCCTGAAACAGTAGCGGCTATGGATTTCACTATTGATGAAAGCTTTCCGCTTGATATGGAAGATCGCCAGTGGGCTAAAGACCAGGCGGAATTAGACGATCGTTGGCGCAAGCAGCTAAAAAATCAGGTTCTCAGCCTTAAAATTGCGGAAAAGGATGAAGACGAAATTGTCCCCACATTACAAAAGCGTTATAAGAGGCAGCTGCAGAACGTAACGCAATACAACAGTCAGGATGTGTTTCAAATTTACGCAAATGCGCTGACCGAACTGTACGACCCGCATACAAATTATTTATCCCCACGAAGTACCGAGAATTTTAATATCAATATGAGTCTGTCACTGGAAGGTATCGGTGCTGTGCTGCAAATGGAAGATGAGTACACAAAAGTCTCCAGCCTCGTTGCCAAAGGTCCTGCCGATAAGGAAGGAGAGTTAAGGCCCTCGGATCGCATTGTGGCGGTTGGACAAGGTGTGGATGGAGCGCTGGAGGATATCATCGGCTGGCGTCTAGATGAGGTGGTGCAACTGATTCGAGGCCCCAAGGATACGACTGTTCGGCTAGAGGTTATCCCGGCTAAATCCAAGTCTACCGATGAACGTAAAGTCATCACGATCGTGCGTAACAAGGTGAAGCTGGAGGAACAGTCCGCGCAGAAAAAGATGTTGGAGATCCCCGCTGGGGACGAAGTTATAAAAATTGGCGTGATCGATATCCCTGCTTTTTATATCGATTTCGATGCGATGCGACGTGGTGAAAAAGACTATAAGAGCACTACGCGGGACGTAAAAAAGCTATTACAGGAATTGGAGGTCGACGGTGTGGATGGCATTATAATCGACCTGCGCAATAATGGCGGGGGTTCGCTGCAAGAGGCCAACGAACTGACAGGCTTGTTTATTGAATACGGCCCTACCGTCCAGATCCGCCACTCCTCTCGCCGCGTATGGCGGGACGGAAAGCGCTTGAAGAGCACTTACTACAAAGGCCCACTAGTGGTTCTAGTCAATCGCCTGAGCGCGTCGGCTTCGGAAATTTTTGCTGGAGCCATGCAGGACTATGAGCGCGCGATCATTGTGGGTGACTCGTCTTTTGGTAAGGGTACGGTGCAAACGCTTATTCCACTCACTGAAGGCCAGCTAAAAATCACCGAGAGTAAATTTTATCGCATCTCGGGTGAAAGTACCCAGCATAGAGGGGTCATTCCCGATGTGGAATTTCCTTCTATGTATGACACTACAGAGATCGGTGAAAGCGCTCTGGATCACGCTCTTCGCTGGGATCAGATTAGTCCTGTAAGACATATTAATTACGATGATTTCTCTTCCGTATTACCTGACATTCAGGCTCAATTTCTAGAACGCAGTGCGCACAACCCGGATTTTATCTTTCTGGAGGACCAGA
>JAPKBI010000230.1 GCA_028823475.1 Halioglobus sp.
TTGGTGGCATGGGCGTTTGTCAGGACACCCTTATCCCATCGGTATTTACGCAGGCACGATTTTGCCGTATTGCCGATGGCCCGGATGAAGTACATATGTCGAAGTTGGCCAAGCTGACGATGCAATCTTTGGGATACTAATAGGAAGACTCACGCTATGACGACTATTTTGGATGGTGAATCAATACGCGCTAGCACTCTGGAAATTCGCAAGGACAACTGGAGTGACACGCGAGTAGTGACGGATGAAGCAAGTATCCAGCTTGGGGAGAATGAAGTCCTGTTGCAAATCGATCGATTGGCGTTGACGGCCAATAATATCTCCTACGCTTCGGCAGGTGACGCACTGGGCTATTGGCGATTTTTCCCGGCTGCAGACGGTTGGGGGAGAGTGCCAGCTATGGGTTGGGCGGATGTGGTCGCGTCCCACCACCCGGAGGTCTCAGTTGGTGAGAGAGTGTGGGGGTTTTTCCCGTTTTCCACGCATCTGAAAATTCTCGCCGGCAGGGTCAGTCAACAGAGCTTCAGTGACGTGTCGCCTCATCGAGAAGGTTTGGCGCCGGTCTATGCGCAGTTTGATCGAGCGTCCGCCTATGTGATTTACGAGCAGGCACGAGAAGACCAGGACAGTCTTTTGCGTGGCCTCTACATGACATCCTGGCTGGTGGAGGACTTTCTGCAGGTGAATGATTTCTTTGGTGCCACCAGTTGCTTAATAACCAGCGCCTCGAGTAAGACCAGTATTGCACTTGGTCACTGCGTAAAGCTGCGCGGCAGTATGAGCAGCATTGCGTTGACCTCTGCTGGCAATGCGGCTTTTTGCCAGAGTCTCGGTTGCTATGACAGAGTCATTACTTACGAGCAGGTGCGTTCGCTTGATGGAACAGAATCTGTGGTAGTCGTGGACATGGCGGGCAGTGCATCGATTCTTTCTGATGTGCATCATCATTATGCTGACAAGCTAAAACATTCCTGTCGGATCGGGGCGACCCATATCGAGAGCGCCGGGCCTATAGATGAATTGCCTGGCCCAACACCGGAGTTCTTTTTCGCACCAGGGCATTTGCAAGTTCGTAGCAAGGAGTTGGGTGCGGCCGAATTTATGATGCGCCTTGGTACGGCATATGTAGGCTTCCGTCATTTTTGTGACGGATGGTTACGCGTGGAGTCCAGCGTCGGTGCCGAGGCTGTGGCGGCCGTATATCAGCGCGTGCTAGCGGGCAAATCGGATCCGGCCAGCGGCCAGATTATTTCCCTGGGGGAGCAGCCGTGAATGTCAGATTGATAGGATGCGTAATGCTATAATTGCGTCACCACATCCACCATTGCAGCGGTGAGGGTAGCAACATCGGCGCTGCCCATCACATACGGCGGCATCGCATAAACTAGCTTGCCAAAAGGTCTGACCCAAACCCCGCGTTCTACAAACAGGGGTTGTACCACGCGCATATCGACCGGCTCCTTTAGCTCAATGACGCCAATCGCACCGAGGGTGCGAACATCCGCGACACTATCGAGCTTGCGGGCTGGCGCGAGGCCAGCGGCAAGCTCGGTCTGCAGACGCTGCACCGTGCGCTGCCAGGGTTGGGAAAGCAGCAGCTGTATGCTCGCAATGGCCGTTGCGCAGGCGAGTGGGTTCGCCATGAAGGTCGGACCATGCATAAAAGCACCGGCTTCGCTGTTGCTGATGCCGCTGCAAATACGCTCATTGCATAAGGTCGCCGCCAGCGTCATATAGCCGCCGGTCAACGCTTTTCCCAAACATAGGATATCTGGCGTGACACCTGCATGTTCAAGCGCGAAGAGTTTGCCTGTGCGCCCGAAGCCCGTGGCGATTTCATCGAAAATCAGCAGCACATCGTAGTGATCACACAACGCCCGCACCTTCACCAGGTACTCTGGTGAATAAAAACGCATGCCACCTGCGCCTTGAACAATGGGCTCGAGTACGACCGCCGCGATCTCATGGCTGTGATCAGATAATAGCGTTGTTATCTCGGCCATCTCAGCGTCTGTGCAAGGCCCATCAAATGGGCATTGGGGTGCAGGCGCGAACAGTTGTTTGGGCAAGGTGTCGCCAAACAAATAGTGCATCCCCGTGACGGGATCGCATAGCGACATAGCGCCGATCGTATCGCCGTGATAGCCGTTGCGTAGTGCGAGCAGTTTGTGTTTTTCCGGTCGATTCAGACCATGCCAGTATTGAATGGCCATTTTCATTGCAACTTCTACTGCAACCGATCCAGAGTCACTAAAAAAAACACGATCGAGGCCGGCCGGTGTCAGCTTTACGAGCATCTGGGCTAACTTCACCGCGGGTGGATGCGTTAGCCCGCCGAACATGACGTGTGAAACGGCGTGTAGCTGCGACTCTAGGGCCCGATTGAGTACAGGATGGTTGTATCCGTGTATGGCGCACCACCATGAGGCCATACCGTCAATAAGCTGTCTTCCGTCAGCCAACTCTAGACGGACGCCGCTGGCGCTAACAACAGGAAAGACTTCTGGGCCACCGACGGCGGAAGCGTAGGGGTGCCAGATGGCTGCGCTGTCGCCGCGCTGGAGATTGTCCCAAGTATTATCAGTCATGACTTATCCAGTACGGCGATTACCGTCGGCAGCACATTGTCCAGCAGCAAAGGTTGTGCCTCGACGGTTGGATGAATGCCGTCGTCCTGCATTAACTTTGGGTTGGTTGCGACGCCATCGAGTATAAACGGTGCCAAGGTACAGTTCGTTTCAAGCGCAACCTGGCGGAAGCTCTCGCGAAATCCCGACGTATAGCGATTACCGTAGTTGGGTGGGATCTCCATCGGGAGCAGTATAACCTCAGCGTCTGCCTGCTGTGCCATTTCTACGAGTCCCTTTAGATGATCATACAGAGTGTTCAAGGGATAACCCCGCAGCCCGTCGTTGGCCCCCAACTCGATGATGACCATGTTGGGCTGATTTTCCTGCAGCAGCAGGGGCAGGCGGCGAAGCCCTCCGGCAGTTGTTTCGCCACTGATACTGGCATTCACCACTTGGATTCCCGCATCTCGTTCTTTAAGATACATCGCAAGCTCTGCAACCCAGCCCTGTTCCAGAGACATACCATAGGCTGCGCTGATACTATCACCCAATACTAGAATTTTTGTTTCATTGGCAAAGGCCTGCCCCGTTAGCACCAGTAACAGGCATCCGATTGCAAGTGAATTGCGTATACCGCAATAAAGGAAATGTTGAATGATCAAATGTGACAATCTCCAAAAACGGGTTCCCATGGCGGGTACCGAGTTGGAGATACTGAAAGGGATTACGCTGGAAATCAAGTCCGGCGAATCCGTGGCCATTATTGGAGCCTCCGGTTCGGGCAAATCGACACTGCTTGGTCTTCTTGCTGGCTTGGACGAGTCGTCGGGAGGCGCTGTGACAATCAACGGCACAGATCTGGGTACGCTCGATGAGGATGGCAGAGCTCGGTTTCGCGGCGAGCACATCGGGTTTGTGTTCCAGTCATTTCAATTGCTGCCGGCACTAACCGCGTTAGAAAATGTCATGTTGCCTTTGGAATTGCAGGGTCAATCCGATGTCACGCAAAAAGCAGAGCACTATTTAAAGCGGGTCGAATTAGAAGCCAGAATGGGGCATTACCCGCTGCAGCTTTCCGGTGGGGAACAGCAGAGGGTTGCCCTGGCTCGGGCGTTTGCATCTCGGCCCGCAATACTGTTTGCCGATGAACCCACCGGTAACCTGGACAGCCGCACGGGTGACCGGATTATCGACCTTGTGTTTGAATTGAATCGAGAGGAGGGGACTACCCTAGTCTTGGTCACTCACGACTCAGCGTTGGCCGATCGTTGTGACCGGCGCCTCCGCCTAGACGGTGGCGCGTTGGTAAAGGAGTAAGCGCCGCATGTCGATGACCGCTACTAGAATGCTGGCGCGCGATTGGCGCGGCGGAGAGCTGGGTGTGCTGGTGATGGCGCTAGTGCTAGCTGTCGGAGTGGTGTCTGGAATCAGCGCTTTTACCACCAAGCTGCAAAACGCGTTGGTGCAAGAGAGCCATCGCTTTCTTGCGGCGGATACGGTGGTCAGCAGTGGCAGACCATTGCCAGAAGAATGGTTACAGCAGGCCGACAGAGACGGATTACAGCGGGCAGTCACGCTCTCATTCCCGTCTATGGTGTACGCCGGTGATGATAATATGTATCTGGCCTCGATCAAGGCGGTCAGTG
>JAPKBI010000231.1 GCA_028823475.1 Halioglobus sp.
GCCGACCAACCGAATGAGAATATCTGCGTATTCCCGGTCAGCATTTTTTCCCGTGTTCGGTTGAAATCAGCAGGACGAAATTCCACCTGCACCCCAATCTGTGAAAACACACGGACAATCCAAGTCATCAGAGTGTTGTTGATCGCCTGACTCTGAACATCTAGAAAAATCTTTAACGGTTCACCGGTTATCTCATCACGGCCATTGGGGTAGCCCGCCTCCGCTAACAGTTGCCGGGCGTATTCGATCGGTTTTCGCTGCGCCACGCCATCCACCCAATCATAGACATAGGGGTTCATTCCGGCCTCACCCTCCAAATGACCAGGAATTCCAGGAGGGATAGGATTTTCAGCTACGATACCATTGCCCATGTAAAAAATATTGAGGTAATCCTCCGTTTGGAAAGCAATCTGTAAAGCCCGTCGCAATTTGCGTTTTTTCTCGGTGTAGCCACCGACAACCGGATCACGCATATTAAATCCGTAATAATAAACGGCCGGCTGCACATCCGGCGACATGGTGATGTTGTGTTCTTTCAATTCAGGCGCAAGTTCCACCCCATTTGCACCAATCTGGAAAGCGCGATCGAATAGCCCAGCGGGTTGGCTGTGAACCTCTCCTGAGCGATCATAGTAACCCTGTAGAAACTTGGTCCACTGCGACAGCGACTCTTTTTCAAGTCGAAAAACCGCACGGTCTACAAAAGGGATAGGCTTACCAGCATCCGCCAAAAACCCTGCCTCCAAATCCCCCGGCTCGCCCTCTGATGGAAAAAAATCGTCCCGGTAGTTAGGATTGCGTTCCAGTATAATTTCGCTGTTGGGATCATTGCTGGCCATAAGAAATGGCCCGGAACCGACCGGCCACCAGTCCAGGGTCAGATTGCGATCGACGAAGCCTGGGTTGTGATAAAACCGATCGACTTCCGGCCCGACAGGTGAAAAAAACGGCATCGCTAACCAGAATAAAAACTGTGGGTAACGGCCGATAATCGTAATAGTCAACGTACGCTCATCCACCACCTCGAGGCCCTCCATCGCGTAGTTGTCTAGGTCAAGCCACTGATCACGCGGCAGAGAAGCCACTTGCTCGGAAAACGCCTTCATGCCGACAATATACTGGGACATGAAACCCAGCATGGGAGACCCAATGACCGGGTCGGCTAGCCGCTTGATGGCATAGACGTAGTCATTAGCGTGTACCGGACGATCACCCGTATGAGGAAAATCCGGAATTTGGTGATAGCGCTCACCGGCCGCCGCAGTCTCAAACAAGTATTCCGGCCGCCCGGATGCGTCGGCTGCAAAAGCCGGATGAGGCTGATAGTGCAGATCATCGCGCAAATGCAGAGTGTACCGGGTAAAGGCTACTGACTCATCGTCCTCATTCACCACCTTGCCTGAGGAATCAAGATAGCTCACCTCTGGCAATGAGACCAATGCGCCTGGAATCAGCTCGTAGGGACGTTTGAGAAAATGGTAAGTCAGAGGTGGCTCATAAATCTGCATCGTAAACAATGATTCGTCTGAGGCATAGGAAATCGCCGGGTCGAGGTGCTTGGGCGGAGTAGAGATGATCATTGACTGGTAAGTGGCCAGACCGTCAGGGGACGGCAGCTGCGGATCATTCCAGGGACGCTCATCACAGGCCGCCAGAAACATCACGACCACAAGCAACGACAACCAAGTGAAGTGGCGCTGGGTCTCGGCACTAGGGCTAATTTGATCGGCTTTCATTGGCTATAAGGGCAGCGGCATCATTACAAGCGGGCAAGCATAACCTGTCGCTGCAGGATTCGCACCCGCAAAAAAGATGCGACACCGACGCTCTAGTGCCTATAATGGTGTAAACCGAACCAGCCTCAAACTCATCGGAAGCGCAATAATAATGACCAACGCCAACGCGGCATCACCCTTGCCCGCAACAGACAACGGCTTTTTCGGTCATCCTCTTGGGCTATTTGTCTGCTTTGCCACTGAAATGTGGGAACGTTTTTCTTTCTACGGCATGAAATTCCTCCTGCTACTTTACCTAACGAAATATCACTTATTCAGTGATAGCAATGGACTCGAAGTGCTCGGTAGCTACGCCGCACTGGTATACGCCATGCCTGTTATAGGTGGCCTGCTGGCAGACCGCTATCTAGGTATGCGCAAGGCCGTGATCTTCGGTGGGGTGTTACTGGTCTTAGGCCATCTGGGCATGGCGATGGAGGGAGAGCAGGCTCGTGTGGTCGGAGATCAGGTCATTCGCGATGAGGGCAGCCTACAAGTCTTTTATTTGTCGCTGGCACTGATCGTCATCGGAGTAGGTTTTCTAAAGCCAAACATCTCGACGATTGTGGGTAAGCTCTACGCTCAGGACGATCCAAGGCGTGATGCAGGCTTTACCATTTTTTATATGGGCATCAACATGGGCGCCTTTGCTGCGACTTTACTGTGTGGCTACCTTGGCGAAACGTTTGGCTGGCGCTACGGTTTCGGTGTGGCAGGCATTGGAATGCTCATAGGACTGGCCACTTTTCTGCTCGGACAAAAATACCTACACGGTCTTGCCGAACCCCACAATAGCGCTACTCTTAAACAAAAATCTCCGATCGGCCTGAATAAGGAGTGGACAATCTATCTGTGCGGCCTGCTGGGCGTTATTGCGGTCTGGAAAATGCTGCAATTTCACAGCGCGGTTGGGCAGACCCTAAACCTACTCTCACTGACAGTACTGCTAGGGCTGGGCTGGTTCATCGTGGTCAAATGCAATCCGATTGAGCGCAGCCGCATGCTGGCGCTGATCATTCTAACCATGTCTAGCGTGGTATTCTGGGCGCTATTTGAGCAAGCCTCCGCCTCTATGACTCTGTACGCCGACCGTGTACTGGATCGTAATATTCTCGGCTTGGAGATGACGGCATCCCAGTTTGGCTCACTCAATGCTTTCTTTATTTTTGTGTTTGCCCCGCTTTTTGCCTGGCTCTGGATCTTTTTAGGTCGACGGGGACTCGAGCCTAACACTCCCGTTAAGTTCGCGCTGGGTATCGCTCAGGCGGGACTCGGATTTGGGGCTCTTGTCATCGGCGCAGCCACACCGAACGAGGCAGGCATGGTGGCTGGATATTGGATGGTGCTGGCCTACTTATTACACACCACTGGCGAGCTATGTCTCTCCCCTGTAGGGCTATCGGCCGTCACCAAGCTCTCCGTTCCAAGCGTGGTCGGGGTCATGATGGGAGCCTGGTTTCTGGCAACTGCTTACTCTGAGTTTGTTGCCGTACAATTGGCTAAGCTGGCAGCGGTTGAAACCGTTAACGGCGCAGTGACCGATATCGGCGCGGCATTAGCAAGCTATACGGCGTTATTCACCAATTTACTGTACGTGGGTCTGGCAATGGCAGCACTATTGTTATTACTATCCCCACTGTTGAAAAAAATGATGCACGGCATTCACTAGGAGATTCCCATGTCCAACCGCGAATTCGATATTATCGTCTGGGGAGCAACCGGTTTCACCGGTCAATTAGTGGTGGAGTATCTAGCGGAAACCTATGGCGTGGACGGTGAACTACGCTGGGCTATCGCCGGGCGTAATCGTAACAAACTTGAGTCTGTGCGACAGTCCTGTCTCGCCGATGGACAGCGTGGCCAGCTTCCCATCCTCATCGCCGACAGCAACGACCCCGACAGCCTTGCGACACTAGTCCAGAAGGCGCGCGTGATATGCACCACTGTTGGACCCTATGCGAAATACGGCACAACGCTAGTCGAGGCCTGCGTCGAGGCGGGCACACATTACTGCGATCTAACGGGTGAAATGCAATGGATGGCGAGGGTCATCCCTAAGTATCAGAAAGCTGCCGAGGCGAGTGGAGCCCGCATTGTTCATACCTGCGGCTTCGATTCAGTACCCTTCGATATGGGAAACTGGTATCTGCAGCAGGTGATGCTAGAACGCCATGGCGTCTATGCCCAGCAGGTCAAAGCGCGGGTCGGCCGCAATCGCGGCGCCGCCAGTGGCGGCACAATCGCCAGTGTCCTCAATATGATGGAAGAGGCTCAGAACGACCCGTCCGTGCGACGCGAAGTGGCTAATCCCTATGCGCTCTACCCTGCAGGCACCCCCCCGGGCCGGGACGGCCCCGATCAGGCAGGCGCAAAGTTTGATGCGGATTTTAATCAGTGGACCTCGCCTTTCATCATGGCAGCCATTAACACTCGCGTAGT
>JAPKBI010000232.1 GCA_028823475.1 Halioglobus sp.
CCCGCTGGCGCCGTATTCATTGGTTACTTTACCCAGTGGGCGTTAATAACTCACGATCACTCCTGCCGCCCTGATTAGCATCAGCATCCGCATTGGGGTCAAGAAACACGCTTTCATCAAATTGCTTTTCACTGTGAGCGACGACCAGCGAGACCACTGAATCGCCCGTCACATTCACCGCGGTTCGCACCATATCTAAAAGCCGATCGACACCAATAATCAGTGCAATGCCCTCTACTGGAAGCCCCACCTGTCCCAGCACCATCGCCAGTGTAATCAAGCCAACACCGGGCACGGCTGCGGTACCGATTGAGGCCAATGTCGCCGTGATAATGACCGTAAGGAAAGCCATCATGGATAGGTCTACACCGTAGACTTGGGCGATAAAGACGGTGGCCACACCCTGCATAATGGCAGTGCCGTCCATATTAATAGTCGCGCCAAGAGGAACTGTAAATCCAGCGACGGAGTTGTGCACACCCATCCTGCGCTCCACGGTGCGCAACGTAACCGGCAGGGTAGCGCCGGACGAAGCGGTACTAAATGCAAAAGCCCACACGGGCCGCATTTTAGTAAAGAGTATGCGCGGAGACAGGCCCGTCAGTCCCTTTAGCAGCAAACTGTAGGTCACAAAAGCATGAAACAGTAATACGCCAAGAACGGTAAAAAAGTAGCCGGCCAGATGCAGAATAACGCCGACACCCATCTCTGCAAATAATTTCGCCAGCAGCGCGAACACACCATAAGGCGCGAGCGTCATCAATATGCCGACCATCGTCATGACGACGCCTTCCATATCCCGGAAAAAACTAGCGATGCGCCGCCCCGGTTCGCCCGCACGGGAAATTGCGAAACCGAATAACAGTGCAAAGACAATAATTTGCAGCATTTTCCCCTCAGCCATCGCCTGCACCGGATTAGTAGGAAAAATATTCACTAACACATCAACCAAAGGCGGCGGCACTGAAGGTTTATAATTGGCGGTCCCTTCTATCACCACTCCATCGCCAGGGCCGACAAAGACTGCAAATGATAAAGCTACGGTGATCGCTACCGCAGTAGTCAACAGGTAAAAGATGACGGTTTTACCGGCGATAGGACCCATACGTGAACTATTTGCCAGAGAACTGGAACCGCAGATTAGCGACACCAGCACCAGTGGCACCACCAATAACTTGAGCGAGGCCACGAAAATTCGGCCTACCGCATCTAATAGCCCCGAGACAATATACGTATCCAATGCAGACCGTACAGACTCCGGCAAGGCCGTACTATGCAATGCGACGTTGAACAGACACCCCAGCACGATACCCGCCACCATAGCGATCAAAATACGATTAGTAAGGCTCATTCGGGGCACGGTCCGGTGTCATAACCCGACACCGCCTCGCTAGAGCAGGCGGTGCAAGGTGAAGAGAATTCCTTGCGCCCTCCCTCCACCAGCACGGCGCACGTCGGCGCATACTGCATAGTGCACACCAACGGCCGAGGGTCGGCACAAGGGTTAGCAGGCTCAGGCGTGCTAACACAAGCAGACAGCATTGTGATGAGGGCGACACAAACAAAAACACTGCGCATTATTTCCTCCAGAGCGGGTGCGATTCAATCAGCTCGGTGAAGCGTAACATTGTGATACCGACTGCGCACGCCCAACCTGCCTGCCAAGTCCTAACGCGAACCCAGTTTCATCATCTGACGCGCGACCTCAATGGAATCCTCGTAACTTTTCACCCCAATATACTCATTGGTTCCATGGATGGACTTGGCCTGGCTGGTGTCAATCATCATTCCTTGAAATCGGTACTGATTGTCGGTCAGCTCAATATAGTGGCGTGTGTCGGTCGTTGCGAACATCAAAGATGGCACCACTAAAGCGCTGGGGTAGACCGTTAATACCGCTTCTTCGATCACGGCATAACCGCTACCCTCGTGATCCGATATGCTCGACACATGATCCCATTTATCGTGACTAATCTCGATCTCAGGGTCGTCCACCACATCAGAGATATAGTTCACCACCATCTCGGGCGTATCTCCGGGCAAGAGACGGAAATTAACCTTTGCCTCGGCACGCTGGGGCACCACATTTTCTTTCAACCCGGCATTAAACATCGTTAGTGCTGTGGTTGTGCGCACAAAGGAATTCATCAGAGGGTCCCGACTCAACCTATCAGTGACCAATCCCTGCGTTAACCAGAGGTTGCCCAGTATCAATCGCTCCGGTTGCTCCAAGTGAGGTGCCATCGACTCCAGCATGACCTTTACCGGCACCACCAGGCGTGTCGGAAAGGGATTGTTCTCAATGCGCTCTAATGCCGCCGACAAGCGCCCAATAGTACTGACTCTCGGCGGAATGGAGGAGTGGCCTCCCGGCCCAGTCGCCACCAAGGTGAGCGTGAGATAACCTTTTTCAGCAACATTGATAATCGCCAATTGTTGATCGGGAATCATGGGGTTATCGGAAATGAGCGTGCCCCCTTCGTCGACCATCCACGCAAAATGCAAGCCTTTCTCCCGCATGCGCTCAGCGATTTTTCCAGCGCCCTGCTTGCCACTGATTTCCTCGTCATGACCAAACGCAAAAACCAGCTGACGTGAAGGCACAAAACTTTCTAACAGCAATGATTCAGCCGCCTCAAGAATGCTTAACAGTCCCTGCTTGTCATCCAGTGAACCTCGACCATAGATTCGTCCATCGGCTATCACGCCGCTAAAAGGTGGATAATCCCAATCGCTTTCAGTACCCGATTCAATCGGCACCACATCCATATGTGCTGTAAATAAAATGGGCGCTAGGCTGTGATCGCTGCCCGGCCAACTGATGAGCAGGCTATACTGATTGATGACTTCTACCTCTAGCTGAGCAAACACTCTTGGGTAGGCCGCCCTCAAAAAGGCGTGAAAGCGCTCAAACTCTTTAGGGTCAATTTGGCTGCGATCCTGATAACTCACCGTCTGGAATTGAATGGCCTCACCGAGGCGCTCAGCAGGCGTCACACCCGCATACGTCATGGAGGTGCTAAACAGCAGGCCTGCTAGTAAAATGACTAAAAAACGTGGCATATTCAATCTCCAAAGAATGCGCTCTCAGGGCTTAACGACGTGTCCCGTGAATACGCCCTACTGTAACACTGGGCATCGTCTAATTTAGGCGATTTCAGAGAAATGAGCCCTGATTGCTCTTATTTTTCAACAGAACTGCAGCCCAGACTATTATTAGGCTTTTTAGCAGCTATACTTTAGAAAAACTGATGTTCACAGTTATGGAGCCACGTATGCTGCAATCAGTCAATCTTCGTGATTACATGTTGCCTAACCCTGCCAAGGTGCATCCTGAAGACAACATTATGGATGCCATGAAAGTTATCACTGACAGCAGAATTTCTGGCGTGTGCGTGGTGGATGACGATGCGAACCTGGTTGGCATTCTATCGGAGATGGATTGTTTACGCGCTATATTGGGGGCAGTCTATAACAACAGCAACACGGGCGTTGTTCGTGAGTACATGGCCAAGGACAACCTCGTGGTGGCTCATCCTAATGAAGATATTGTCGATGTTGCCCAGGATATGCTGAAGAAAAATAAGCGCCGCAGGCCAGTGGTGGAAAATGGCAAGTTGATTGGGCAGATAACCTGCCGCCAATTGCTCATTGCTGTGGTCAAGTTTAAACAATAAATGTCGTTCTACAGCCTATAGTTTAAGGTTCTCCCCAGCCGTAATGATCCGCCTCCAACTGGATACTGGCTTCTTGCGGGTTAGCCAGCCACTGAAGTATCCAAGGAAGAATGTGCCCAAGCAGGCGTGGGTTACCGTAAAGTAACGGGACTGCAACCACAGCAGTATCTCCCAATCCATTCAGCCTGACTGTATGCTCGGTTCTGCGGGCAGTGGGCAGTATTTCGAGTTCACTCCATTGTATCGGTACCGCCAACGCCCGTTGCCAAGACATTTCGTTAGCCAGAGTGATGACCTCCTGCAAAAATTGCGCACAGATGAGACGTGATTTCGCCAAATTTTTTTCGTTGTTAAAATGCACCTTTATTCCCTGATAGGAGCAGACCGGACCTCGTGCCGTAAACATCCAGTCGGGTCTTACGTAAACACGTGAAGCGGACATCGGTGCAGGCTCTGTATCGTGCGGCGTAAACTGCTCACAGCGATGACTGGCACAGAAGTCCATAAGAATCTCGTGCTCAAGAAAATTTTGCTG
>JAPKBI010000233.1 GCA_028823475.1 Halioglobus sp.
TTCATCCGCAAGCCTAATACTCCCCTGACCGTACACCCTTGCTCACTGTAAAGTCAAAATATTTGTTGCCGTTAGTGCGCCCCTCGAAGGGTGAGTGCCAGTGGGCCTTCATAGACTTCAATACGAGCATGGGGAATAGTAAAAAAATGCTGCACATTAAAGCTGGCGCGCATCGATTGGGACTTAATGGCGATGGCCATGCGATGATCACCTTGGCTTGATGATAGGCCAAATTGCCATTGTTGGGGATCATCGTGCAGCTCACGGTCGCAGTGAAGGCCGATGGAGCCTGTGGGCGAGAGCTCAAAGCCAAAACGGTTAAGCCCCAGTGAAATGCCTTCCCCACGCGCTTTGATATAAGCCTCTTTCAGTGTCCAGTAATCAAAGAATCGACTTTTCTGTTGCGCCGCGGGCAGACTGATCAATGCCTTGCACTCCTCACGCGAAAAGAAGCGTTCAGCCAATAAGACTATTTTAGAGTTGCGTTCGCTGTGCTCGATATCAATGCCGATAAAAGGATGGCGCGCGACAGCGCACACTACCCACTCCCTCGTATGACTTAGATTAAATGATAAATTTGTAGTGGGTGCTGCAATGTATGGCTTGCCAGCAGCATCTTGTGAAAACGTCCATTCTGACGGGGATATATCTGCATATTCAGATAGAACCGTACGCTGTAAGGCTCGGGTGATGGCATCAGAGTCGCGTAATTCCTGCCGCGAAAAGCGAAGGTTGCGTGCACGTTGAGACTCATCCATCAGGCTGTAATAATCGCGCACCAACGCTGCCGGTATCAGCGACTTGCGCGTCAACCAAATATGGATATCGTTTGTAGCCAGATTTAATTTAATTGTTTTCCACACCTAACACTGACGCAGGAAAATTTTTACCACTATACTAATATACTGTTACGAATATATCGTTCTCTAGTGCCACTTAATGTGCATGAAGAGCCACAAAGTATTACCGCCTTGTTTAAGAAAAAAGCCTAATTATGCCTGACGATGACGCCACTCCGTGACTCGAAGTAAAGAACTGCAAGCAATCATAGGGGTAATTCCCGAGAACTTTGCCGACCCAGAGGCAGATTTTCACGCGGTACGCGACATGTTTGCACCCTTCCACGGCCACCCAACGAGCGATGAGTTTGAGATTGAAATAGCAAATTACGGTGGCGTTCGTTGTGGCCGTTACAAATTGAAAGGTGCCGATAATAAATATACCGCGTTTCACTGTCATGGAGGCGCTTTTGTCTCCAGCGGCCTAGATGAATACCATTTTTACGCCGAAATTATCGCCCGACAGGTAGGCTGCAACGTTGTAATGCCCGACTACCGTCTTGCACCGGAGCATCCCTTCCCAGCAGCGCCCGATGATTGCCTCAATGCCTACTGTGGGCTGCTTAAACAGGGCATAAACCCTAACGATATCATACTGATGGGCGAGTCCTGCGGCGGCAGTCTCGCCTTAGGCTTACTTGTACAACTGCGTGAGAAAGGTCTGCCGCTACCAGCCTGTTTTATATCACTGACTGGTTGGTTCGACCTGGCTGTATCGGGACCGACGGTTGCCGGTCGAGATCCATTTTTGACACCACAGTGGGTGCGCAATCGCAGCCGAGAGTACGTGGCAGGCAAGCTCGCGCTTAACGATCCACGTGTGTCTCCGGCCAATGCGGATTTGCGAGGATTACCGCCTATGTACATCCAGATAGGCCAGTTCGATACTGTAAGAGAGGGCGCAATGAAACTTGCCAACAACGCGGTACGCTCAGGGGTGCAAACCACAGTGGAAGGCTGGCCTGGTATGGTTCACGGCTGGCATGGGTTAGTCACGGCCGGAGTGCCGGAGGCGGAGGCGGCCTGGCGTGCGATTCGTCGCTATGTCGAATCGTTGAGTGCAGGAGGTTCTTCGATCCACTGTCCCACACCATAATAAATCCCGCCCAAAATGTGTCTCTAGACAGCCGGCTTTGCAGTTGATGGTGTGCGTGTGCACCACCAGATCAACATTAACAGCAACACCTGAACAACCAGCCTGACAGTCAGGAACGCCTCAGGCACGTCAGGAAAAAGCTCCGGATGCATCCACATATGGATATTGGCTGGCGACACGCAAACAACAAGCAATACCAATCCATTTCCCGACATTTGTCGAGCCGCCGGAATGAGAATGCCTATTGCACCCAAGATTTCCAGGACACCACTGATGTAGACGATCTCAAGCTGATATCCAACGGAAGGGGGCATGATGGAAACAAAAAAGTTGGGATCAGTGAAGTGGGTAATACCTCCTCCCATGAACCACAGAAAAACAATGGCAAGACCTATATTTTTTAAAGAAAAAATTTCTTTTGCCGACAACATTCTACGTCCTCTTTTTATTAGTCTAGCGTACTAACAGAACAACAGTGCTAGCCAGCGTTATCCGCCTGGCCCCAGAACAGATTGTAGCCAGCGACTGATCTCCCGTATTTCTTCCAGGCACACCTCGTGCCCCATCGGGTACTCGCGCCACTCAACAGCATAACCAGAGCGCTCCAATTGCGCCAGCGAGGATTGGCCCAATGACAAGGGTAGCACCGCATCCTGTTGGCCATGGCACATCAGAATGGGAATGTTGTCATTGGCTGGCGACTTATTTGCAGCCAAGTTCTCCCCCTCGGCGAGAAACGTAGATAAAGCGAGAATCCCTGCCAAGCGTTTTGGGTAGTAAAGCGCGGTATGCAGAGCCATCACTCCGCCCTGCGAAAAACCTGCCAACAGTATCCGCTCAGGGGGTATGCCTTTATCAATTTCATTCTGAATGAGATCATGGATCTGCAACGTAGATTTTTTTAAACCCGGCAAATCGGTTCCACCGGCCGGGTCAAAATCAAACCACGCCCGCGCTCGTTGACCGCCAAAGGCCGTCACCGACATTTCTGGCGCATGAGGAAACACAAAACGCACCGGCAACTCAGCAGGCAATCGCAGCTGGGGGACTATGGGCTCAAAATCATGTCCGTCAGCACCAAGACCATGAAGCCAAATAACGACTGCGACCGGATCGGCCACAGGGTTGAGTTCAACAACGGGCAGAGGGGCGGAAAGCAGCATCAGTTCAGGTCAGCTGCATATTGGCGCAGCACCTCCAATGGAACGGTGTCGAGTGCCCGCTTGTGGGTGCGGGTAAGAAATACTCTGGGAGCCATTTTCTGTTCATGCGCCTGCAACCAGCGCGGTGCGCATACACACCAGCGGTCACCGGGCTTAAGCCCGGCAAAGCCAAACGCAGGCACCGGGGTGCTGAGATCATTCCCAGCAAAGCGAGAGTACTCCAAAAATGCTTCGCTGACCTCAACACACACCGTATGGGACCCGATATCTTGGTCGCCGGTGTTGCAACACCCGTCTCTCAAAAATCCTGTCATCGGGTCTTCACTGCACGGCAAAAGAGATTCGCCAAAAACATTGAGGGATTCATCAATTTCTATCGTTTCCACTGTGTTGCTGCTCCCATTAATAATGGCGCAGCATACCACGCACTGGCCCCGCAGGGGCCACGTTTAAACCCGTGGAGCGCTTTAGCAACAACCCGCGCAAGCGTCCAAGCATCATGGCCTAAATCCGCCAACACGCGTTCGAATCGAAGTCCAGTGTGCGTCAAGCTGGCCACAGAAACGATTAACGCACCGCGTCTAATGCCTCTTCAATAATCGGAATCAGTTGGCTAGTCACTCCTCCTGAACCCACTCCACCAGCAGTTCCGGTATACTCTTCGAAGAACACCACTGCGCCATACTCGCGCTCGACGTCTATCCATGAAATGGACCCGTAGTAACCTGGGTCATCATACAGATAGACACTACCTCCCTGCTTCGGTGCTTTGATCCACCAACCCATGCCATAGCCTACCTCGGGGCTGCGGTCTTTGCGCATGAAAGCGACACCCTCAGGGGACAGCACTTGATTGCCACCGCAGGCACCATCATTCAAATGCAGAGAAATAAGCTTTGCATAGTCATCGAGATCACTCATCATTCCCCCTTCCATGTTAGGGTTTGCTAAGCCTATTAGGCTGTCAGGATTCCCATCCCAGCTGTCGGAGAGGCTCAAGTTATTGCCGAAACGCGCAACTTGAAGACCACAGGGTTCAGCAATGTACTGATCCCATAGTTGATGCCATGTTCCGCCACCCACCAGTTCAGCAACACCTCC
>JAPKBI010000234.1 GCA_028823475.1 Halioglobus sp.
GACGTTACGATCTGTCGGTAAGTTGGCGAGAAGATTGCGCATGTCCTTATCCGCACTAAAATAGGCAAACCCCAATGTCGCAACGACCACGACCAATATTCCGACTATCCACTTCCACATATGGCCCCCTAAATATTGACTGCATTAACTGCATGTCGCTTGAATGCTATCGTGCGGTCAGTATCATCACTGCAATCGATACATGTGAGTTTGCTACGGCAGTCACGGTGATTTTTTTCGATTGATCGCCGAACCTTTAATCAGCGAACATCATAGCTTTACGTTAGCAACGTTGTATAGAGCCGTTGAGTTCTCTGCTCTGCCTCGTTTGTGCCTTGCGGGATGATACTTTTGATGGCGTTGGAATTAGCACTGGTTGCCGCCATCACCCAGAGTATTTTTGTATAAGAACCAGAACTTGTTTATTGTAACGCAATGAAACCACGCTATACCGTCTATAAGTCTGATATCTCCTATTTCAGTGGCAAGCTGGAAGCGTATTTACGCTATAAGGGCATCGTTTATAAAGCGGTAGAATGTGGCCAACGCGAAATGAAAAAAATTGCCCAGACGACCGGTGTGAAAAAAATGCCCGCCGTAGAAATGGACACTGGCCAGTGGTTGTTCGATACCACCCCGATGCTGGAATGGCTTGAGCAACAGCACCCCGAGCCTGGTACTGTGCCAGATGATCCCGCCTTGGCCTTCCTGGCCCTGTTGATAGAGGATTATGGCGATGAATGGTTGTGGCGACCGGCGATGTGGTGGCGCTGGGTGCCTCGTTCGTCTCGTTCGGCGGTGGGTTACGCCATTGGGAAAGCCTTTGCACCAAGGTTATTAGCTAGGCCCCTGGGTTGGCTTTTTGGCCACCGACAGCAACGTGAATGGTTGTGGGGAGACGGCGTTAACCGCGATAACGAAACTACCGTGCGCGATATGCTATTTAGGGAGCTTGAATTCTTAGAGCGCTTACTGGCCAGGCAGCCCTTTCTATTGGGTAGCCATCCCAGCGCGGCAGACTTTGGTTATTTCGCTTCGATGTTTCGGCATTTCGGCAATGACCCGGTCTCTGCGGAGGTGATGCGGCGACAAGCCCCCAATACCTATGAGTGGCTGGCACGATTATGGAATGCTTCAGCGGATAAACTGCCTAAAGCAATCGATTGGCAGTGGCCAGAGACACCTGAGTGGGAACCATTCCTTAAACGCATTGCCGCTGATTATTTACCCTATCTTCACCAGAATGCACTCGCCTTCCAACGAGGTCAAAAACGCTTCGACTTTATCGGCCACAGCCTGGCATTTCATGGCACCAAAACCACGAACTATCGCGTGTACTGCCGTGAGCGTTTACAGCAGCAGTATCAGCAGTTGACGGCAGCGAATCGAGACAAGCTGGAACAGCTGTTCAGACCCGTTGGCGGTCTGGGGAGTTTACAGGCAGATGGCGTGATTGTTTCAGGGCTCGCAGAGAGCTTTATATTGCCCTCCGAAGTTAAGAGTGAAAGGTCCTCCTTCAAGTGGATACGAAGTCAACCTCGAAATTAACAGACAGGACCGAACTTGATTGAGGGCTAGCGGGTAGTGGGGTGGCAACAGGTGGTCTGGCGATAGCGAGGCACCCCTAGCATTGTGTTAATGCGGTGTTAGGGATCTTGTGCCAAAACTCTAGGATTTAGTTTATTCTGCTATGTCTGGTCATCCAATCAACGACTGAATTCATACCCTCAACGTCATAGGAAGCGGGAATATGCGGGCTGCCAACCATGGTCCACAGCTCTGCATCAACGCCCGGCGCGCAGCCTGAATAGCGGAGTATTTCTGTTTCAGCGCCATCGATACTGGCATCTAAATCTATATTCTCTGGCATAGAGGGGTTGCTGATGTTGCAACCGGCAAGCCCAGCAAAGCGAGCGATGGTTTCCGTAGCGCCAGGGAAGCCACGCGTAACGCTACCCGCGTAAGGAATGGTCGCATCTTTATCGCCGTGCATTGCGAGAACACTAACCGGGTACTCCGCCGGCATGCAACTGGCAGAGTCTTCCCAGGTAGAGCCAGCGAGGCTAACTACTGAGGTCACCAGGTCCGAGGCTTCGCAGGCCATTCGCAGACTCATAAAACCGCCATTGGAATGACCGATCAGCCCAACACGGGAGGTGTCGATGCTGTAGGTCGCTGCTGCTTTTTCAATCAGTCCCCGGATATAGGCAACGTCGTCGATTTGATCTTCTTCATCTGGCCCAGCGCAACAGGAGGGGGTGGCGTTCCAGTAACGGCGGCCAAATTCATTCATGGTGCCATCGGGTGTGACCAGTACAAACTGCTGAGTATCGACGCGTGTATTTAGGCCAAAATACAGCGACTGAAGGGAACCGTTGGCGCCAAAACCATGCAGCAGGATAACCAGCGGGTAAAGGGTCTCAGTGTTATAGTCTGAGGGGATGTTCACTTCGGCTGGCCGTGCATCATCAATCGCCAGCGTGGGGTTGGAGGCACATGACTGCGTGTCAGCGCAGCCACTTAGGTAGGGGGCAATAGGCGCAGTGTCTGTGCCAGATACGACAAAAGTGTCTGTATTCGATCCATCTGAGCAGGCTGATGCAATCAGGACTACGAGCAGACTCAGTAGAGAAAGTGAGACTTTGATTCGTGGTGATGCGCGATAAAGTTTCATAACGTTATCGCGGATGGTTGCGGCAGGTTCAATTATGGTCAACTTCATATCCGTCATTAGGACTCTTTTCTCATTTAAAAGTTAGGCGACCGAAGCGCAATCAAAGCCAGCATCTGATCTGTTGCTGTGACAGATTATTCGGAATTTTCATACTCAGACAAAAAACATGGTCACTGCAAAGCGGGCCATTGTCAACCAACGAAAGCCAATGCCCACTCGGTTGAAAAATCGACTGATGGCTATTCACTTTTTAAAATTTTCATGTCGCCGGTAAAGTGGAAGGGCACCTGCTTAACGTCACAAAAACGCCATCCTCGATGTGTGTCAGTGGCAACTCTTAGTAGCTTGCATTGGTACTCACCCCAAAAGTCGAATAAGATCTCCCGCTCGTCTGCTTTTCCTGCATGCATTACGCGGCCATAAAAATCGACCCTAGCGCTAGCAATGCTAGCTGAGTAATCCGTGTTGATTCTTATATTGCTGAATAAATGTTGGCTTGGGCCGCAGCCGCCTAGATTCGATTGGATCATGGCAATCCATGCGTCGGGTGTGTCGCCTTCAAAAACACCGCCATAATGAAAGTGTAAATTGTCGGTTGCTATAGGCCTAAGTAAGTGTAACTGGCGTTGGTCTAGCACCGTGGCATAGCTAAAGACCAGCTTTTCAATAGCATCTTTATCTTTTAGATATCGTAGGAATTCGGCGTCACTCATTATTAGCAGCCTCTTTTAGCACGGGTCAATTTTGTGGGTTGTAGCACCATCTTAAAACGGATGGCACGGGATAGGCGAGATCAGTCTGCCGCAGATGTACTCAGGACGCGAGCGCGGTACTTTGGGTAGCCTCGATCCGATTAATCTGCAGGTGTGGGGGGTAGGGCAGATAGCTCATTGGGGGTATACCCGCTCGCCAGCAATCCCTATAATGCAAAAAACTAAGCTGCGCCTTTTGGTTCACGGGAGCGTTCTGCGGCGACTGCGCTATTGAATCAATCGACTACTTGGGCCGCGTGATGGCCTGCAGCAAGTTTTTAGGGTGAGGCAGATCAGGTACAAATAGGGCAAAAGTCTATAATTGTCACAAGTTTAAAGCGCGCCCTTAGCTCAGCTGGATAGAGCAACGCCCTTCTAAGGCGTGGGTCAAAGGTTCGAATCCTTTAGGGCGCACCATTAAACTACTGATTTATATAGTTTTTATTCTTTAGCCCTTTTTGCCCTGAAACACTTAGGGCCACATTAGGGCCAAATTCGCGCCCTTTTATCATTTCACGCAGCATTTGCGCCCGGCATTCGGGTGAATTCGAGACCTCACTACAATTTGCCCTGAAAACACCTAGGCCGTCGATCTGAGGCGGCAGTCCTACCGCCACAGGCAATCTTGCCTCAGCCAAAACTCTGTGCTCAGACAGCCGCAAACTTCCCCTAAAAAATTATTTTCACCGCAGTAAGTGTGGACGCCATCCTGTGGGTTGATACTGGATTCTCATTCAATCCAGGAAGACCTAACCATGTCCTATAA
>JAPKBI010000020.1 GCA_028823475.1 Halioglobus sp.
GCCGGAATTATTGCGACTGTCACCACTACGACCGCCGCCGTTGCGACCGCCACCGCTGCGGCCGCCGCCACCGTTGCGAATTGCCTCGGCCTTGATAAGCGGATCCACATCGTAACCTGGCAGGTTGATCTTCTCGATTTGTAAACCTAGTACTTTTTCGATGTCACGAAGTAGCTTTAATTCGTCAACGCACACGAGGGATATGGCGTGACCTTTTTGGCCTGCACGCGCGGTTCGCCCGATGCGATGAACATAATCTTCGGGTACATTGGGCAGTTCAAAGTTCACCACGTGAGGTAGTTTTTCTATGTCAATGCCACGTGCTGCAATGTCGGTTGCGACCAACACTCTGATGTTACCTGCCTTAAAGTCCGCAAGCGCCTTGGTCCGGGCTCCCTGCGATTTGTTGCCGTGGATTGCCGCGGACGTGATGCCATCGTCACCAAGCTGTTCCGTCAGTTTATTTGCACTGTGCTTGGTTCTAGTGAAAACCAGAACTTGTTGCCACTCTTCTTCGCCTATTTTATGCGAGAGTAACTCGCGCTTCCGTTTCTTGTCGACCGGATAGACAATTTGACTCACCAACTCAACAGCGGTGTTTTCGGGCGTGACTTGTATCTGTGCGGGTTGCTTTAAAAACTCGGAGGCCAGATTCCGGATTTCCTTGGAAAATGTTGCAGAGAATAATAAGGTCTGACGCTGTTTGGGAATGATATTCAGTAGTTTCCGGATGTCTCGAATGAAGCCCATATCGAGCATGCGGTCGGCTTCGTCCAGAATCAGTATTTCTATTTTGGACAGGTCGATACTTCGCTGCCCTACGTGATCCAGTAGACGACCGGGTGTGGCGACAACAATGTCCACTCCCTTGATGAGTTTTTGTTTTTGCGGGTTGATGCTCACCCCCCCAAAAATTACCGCGGAGCGAAAGGGCAGATATCGTCCGTAGTCTCGGACACTCTCCTGCACTTGGGCGGCGAGTTCTCGGGTCGGCGTGAGGACTAACACCCTGGGATAGGGTTTCTGGCTAGCACGGTGAGATCGCTGTAGCAGTTGCAGCACGGGTAGCGTAAAGCCTGCAGTTTTGCCAGTCCCAGTCTGTGCGCCGGCCAGTACATCTTTACCTTCCAGTACCAGAGGTATGGCCTGCGCTTGAATCGGGGTAGCCTCGTCGTAGCCCTGTTTTTCTACGGCCTGCAGAAGTTCAGCCGAAAGGCCGAGATCTTTAAATAGCATGGATATTTTATTCCTGATTTGTGCTTGGTGAGATCAATCGGATACCTGAACTTTCCAGTGTTATCCGACGTTGCTTGTATAGGGCGCCAATCGCCTGCTTAAACACCTTTTTACTGACCCTGAAAGCGGTGTAAATTTCGGGGGGAGGGCTTTTATCTGTTAGACCAATAAAGCCATCATTGTCTTTCAATGATGCGAGGATAGCGCTGGAAACGACGTCTATCTTGTCTGTGCTGAAGCCTGGCTGATCCAATGTCAGGTCGACTTTTCCATCCTCACGCACTTGCTTGATGTAGCCGTCAATGATGAGGCCTTTGCGAATCTTTCGGTATAGTTCATTTCCATACAGAAGCCCCCAACATGCGTGATTGATAATCGCCTTAAATCCCAGCTCCGTTTTGTCGCCAATGATCAGGCTGACTTTGTCTCCTTGGCTTAGTCCTTGCGAGTCGTCCGAGATCCAGTAGTCGATTCGCGTTGAGCCTGCGAGCCGTCCCTGATTATCCTGATAGACTCTAACCAGCGTATGAGTGCCCTTGCTTAGTGCATACTGCTGTTCAGCAAAGGGTATGAACAGGTCTTTGGGCAGGCCCCAGTTTGCAAATGCTCCCAGATCGTTCGCTTCTACAACCTCGAGCCAAGCCACCTGACCTAAGTGGGCGGCGGGGCATAGAGTCGTCGGCACCGGGTCACCTTCGGCGTCGAGATAGATGAAGACCTCCAAGTCATCGTCGGGGGCGAGGCCTTGAGGACACTGTTGCAGCGAAAGTGGAAGACGCCCTAATTGATCGCCATCAAGAATGGCAGCATAGGCACCAACCTCCAGTACTTTAAGGTGATTCAACTGGCCGATGTGGAGCATTAAAGGTGTACCTGGATAAAGCGCGCTGCGGGTAATTGCAAGCGCATCATTTTGGCCGCTTCCCGTCACTACTTACGCCTTTTGCGCCTGTGGTGAGAAGAAAGTGAAAATTTACTTGGAGGGCTTACGCCCGTTTAGCTGATAGCCGCATACGGCCCGCCGTTTTGTTAGGTAGATTTCGGCGCCGTGAGTATACACTGATCGTCGGCTAATTCCAGTTAACGGTCTTTTGCTCGCGTAGCTGCAATAACCACCCGCCTCGTAGTGACATAGAACATTGAGAACTATAGAAGAAATACCCTACTTATATGTCGCAAGCACCCGGTATTTCATAAGCTGTGCCCTCTATCTTGAAAGAAGCTGAACACCGCAATAGGTTGAACACTTGATACCCTCACAGTATTGCGCGTTTATGCTTTGCGGAGATCAAGATAAAAAGATATCAGTCAGCGAGTGATACCATTTTCGCAATTATGATTGCTGTTGTCGCAGCGGTTGAGCGGGTTGAAAGTGATCATTAGGGCCAAAAAACGTAAAATAGAGTCTATTATTGGGAATTAGGGCTATCTTCACATAGCATGTGCCAAGGCGTTTAGGATATGCACTGCGAGTTGCGTTTAGCATCAGGAGATAGGTCATGGATCAGGAACTGTTGGCAAGGATAGACCGGTTGGAGTCACTGGACGAAATTCGGCAACTCGTGGCTAAGTACTCCTTGTCGTTGGATATGCGCGATTTGGACGCACACGTCAACCTGTTCGCTCGGGATATTCGGGTCAGTCGCGAACTGACCGGGCGCGCTCATCTCAAACGCTGGCTTGACGATACCCTACGCAATCAATTCACCGGCACATCGCATCATATTGGCAATCATGTGATTGAGTTTGACGACCCCGACCACGCGCATGGTGTTGTGTATTCCAAGAACGAGCATGAGACAGGGAAAGAGTGGGTGATCATGCAAATGTTATACTGGGACAATTACGACCGCATTGATGGCCGCTGGTATTTTCGCCGTCGATTACCGTGTTACTGGTACGCGACCGACCTGAATAAGCCGCCCTTGGGCGATAACAAAATGCGCTGGCCCGAGCGAGAGCCATACGCCGGTGCGTATCACGATCTGTGGCCTTCCTGGCAGGATTTCTGGGCCAATCCCCCAGATGCCAAAGCGCCCGAGGTTGCTGCCCCCGCGCCACTGGAAGAGTTTTTGCACACCATGCGTGGGGGCGCTACTGAACCGAAAATCCGTGTGCGCTAGACGATCAATAGCGGAAGCGACTTAGCGGACAGAGCCGCCTCCATCCACCGACAAAATTTGTCCGGTAATAAACGATGCTCGATCACTGGACAAAAAGCTTACCGCGTCTGCAATTTCTTCAGGTGCTCCTAAGCGATTCATTACGGATTTTTTTCTGAGCCCCTCTGCTTTGTCGGGCTGCTCCTCAAAGTATTGTTCTAGCCCTGGAGTGAGGATGACTCCGGGAGACACGGCATTAATGCGAATACCCTTGGAACCGTACTCCGCAGCGGCGCTCTTCGTGAGGATGTTGACCCCGCCTTTAGCGGTGGCATAGGCCGTATTAAACGCTTGACCTCGCAATGAAGCATTGGAAGAGATATTGACGATTGCGCCGCCACCATTTTTCAGCATTGCGGCAATCTCGTACTTCATACATAGCCAGGTGTTAGTGAGGCACATCTCGAGCGTTTGATCGAAGATGCTGCGCTCATACTCGTGTATTGGGCCGCTACCACGACTCACTGCCGCGCTGTTACAAGCGATGTCGAGACGGCCATAAGTGGTGAGTACAAAGTCTACTGTGGTCTTGACGGTATCTTCTTTACTGATGTCGCCGTAGATGAAACTTGCTGTGCCTCCGGCTTTTGTAATCAATTCCACTGTTTGTTGTCCCATCTCCTCATTGAAGTCGGCCACCACAACCTTGGCGCCTTCGCGAGCGAACGAAAGCGCAATGGCGCGTCCAATGCCTTGGCCGGCCCCTGTCACCAGGCCGATTTTGTTACACAATGCTGACATGACTAGCTCCCGCCCACTGCTACTGGACGTAGGGATGCGTTTTCACGCAGTGCAATCAAAACCATGGGCACTACTAAGATAGCTGCCATCAGCCCGGCCCAAATGCCTTTGAAGACTGCGTAGTACTCTGGACTAATGGTCTGGACGCCAAATAGGTAGAGTCCAGTGAGGGTCAATGGGGCGACTATCAAGATGCCTATTAGGCCAAATAGTAACGCGCTTTTTGCTGTGCTGGCGGGGAAGCGATCAGCCAGAGACTGCATAAAGGACGATGGGCCTAGGTTGATCGGTTGCAGCTCTCCCTTGCTGAGCTTACTGCGCTGCAGTGGAATGACGATAAACGCCACGATCAGTGGTAAAAGAAACGCAGTCGCCACCACATCGACGGCAAAGGAGTGGTCTCCGCTCCATTGTAAGCTGGCCCCACCTTTCATCAGTAGCCAGGCACTAAGCCCATTAAAAATAGTGTTGGATCCACCGCAAACCCATACCTCATGTCGAATATGCCCGCTAGCATTCTCTGCACTACTCATTTTTGTAACCTCCGCGTTAAGTCATCATATCATTGCCGAAGCTCTCATGATATGTGACGGGCTAGGCTAGGGTAGGACTCAAACGATCAGTTTATTGCACATATCGGATCACACAGCTGCAGGGCACTGGGAGAGGATTAAAGCGGGCAAATGTTGTGCTAGAATTAAACAGTAATGAGATAAAACCGGACTCGCTAACTGCGGTGGAAGTTGAAACTCTGATGGCCGAAATTACCGTACCTGCGAAAAAATTTGTACGCCTCTTTGATTACATGGAGAGAATTGGTATCGATGTGCCGGCTGTGGCGGCCTCTGTGGAACTTAGGCCTGATCGAATAGCAGCGCTCGCGCCGGAACATGCGCTCCCTGCTTTACAGTATTCTCGGTTATACAAGGCTGCAGTGGCCGAAATGGAACAGCTGGAACAGGGCCTAGTCTGGGCCGCTGGCCTTGGGGGCGAGGCATTTGAGCTGATGTGCCACTGCATGGTTGGCGCACGCACGCTGAGGGACGCATTGCAACTTGCTGAACGTTTCGACGGTCTGCTGTATCCGCTGAATGGCTATTGTGTGCGCTTGTTGGAAGATCCGTCTCTCAAAACGGTGCGCTTGAGTTACGAAATTGAGGTAGCAGAGTCTGAGACGACACTGATCCCCGAAGACTGGGACAGATTCGGGTCTGGTTTGACTGCTGCGCGCGCCTCGGGCCTGCTGGTGTGGCATGCGCTCTGTGGTTGGCTGATCGGTCAGGCGCTTACCTCTGCTGAGCTGCGTGTTGATGCGCCATTTCTTAACCAGAATTACCATGACAGTCTGGCGCGCACTATCAGCGGTCCGGTGTACTTCGATGCGGGTGAAAACACCTGTAGCTTTGATCGAGTACTTTTGGATCGTCGTGTGGTTCATACACCGGAGTCACTGTTAGACTTTTTCAAGAACAGCGTATATCACCTGATTGCTATGGATAGAGTTCCGGCAAGTACCAGTGCTGCGATCAAATCTCTGGTCACTATTGATCTACACGACGGCATGCCCTCCTTTACGGCCGTTGCGGCTATGCTGTATATGTCGGAGTCTAGCCTCAGGCGACGTTTACAGGCCGAGGAAACTAGTTACCAGACGATTAAAGATGAAGTGCGCTGTCAGGTGGCCATTGACAAGCTATTGAATGAAGACTCTCGCGTAGCAGACTTGGCAGAGTTGCTTGGTTTTACTGAACCCAGTTCCTTTGTGCGCTCCTTTAAGAGTTGGACAGGGTATACACCAAAGGCCTACAAGGACATGATTGAGGCGCTAGGTGGTAAGTGATAGCCACGGCTGATCACAGCACTAAAGTTCCATCTGCTGTACCAGTTTTCGTGCATCCAAGATGGCGCCATCGATATAGCCAACCTCACGGCAATCGCCGATTTGGTGAATACGAGCGCTGCTCCCCGCCAGCTCCTTCAATAGGCTGTCATCCGGCTCTGCCCCCATTGCAATGATGACTTGTGTGCATTTCCTCTCCTGCACTTCTCCGTCTAGGGAGAACCTGATCATGTGTGCTCCGATCTTTAGATCTCCCACAGATTTGTGCAGTTCTGCGCCATCTTCCTCGAGCAGATGGAGTACACGCGCTCGCCTTACTATCGAAAGCTCGGCACCGAAGGAGGGGCCAGGCTCGAGTACAATCACTTTACGATTACGTTCGATCAAAAACTCTGCAAGTTCTAGTCCCACCAGGCCTCCGCCAATAATGAAGACTTCGCGCCGAATCGGCATCCAGAGCTTGCTGAGAAAACGCATTAGGCGAATATTACGTAACAGTTGACAGAGACGCCCTATATTCACCAAGAGCCGTTGCAGCGCTGACAACTTTGCTATCGCTGCAGGACTATTACCCAATAAAATCCCGCGCAACTGGTCACCGTCGAATACATGGCGTTGCTCCTTGCCGGTAATTGCAGGAGCAATCCGTTTCGCGCCTGTGGCAAGAATGATGTGGTCGGGGTCAAGAGTGTCGATATTTTCACGATTGGCTGTGGTGCCTAGCTGAATGGCGATGGGCAGCGCGCGAACAGCGTTCACAAGATAATGTACTAGCCGCTCGTTGGGCTCGTAGGCGAGAGCCGCAATCCGCGCCGTACCACCAAGGTCTAGGTCCTTTTCCCACAGGGTCACATGATGACCTTTCTTGGACAGCAGCCGAGCTGATTCCATGCCACCCGGGCCACCGCCGATCACCAGTACCTCTTGGGGAGAGGCGGTACAAGCAATGATATCACCCTCGTATTCGCGGCCGGTATTGTGATTGACGGCACAGCAGACGGGGCGATTGATAAATATCTGGCTCACACAAATATAGCAGTAGATGCAGGGGATAACGGATTTCTCATTGCCTGCAGCAAGTTTAGCCGGCAAGTCGGGGTCAGCAAGTAATCCTCGGCCCATCGCCACGAAGTCAAAGTAGCCGGCAGCAATCCCACTGTCGCCCACGTCAGGCTCAATGCGTCCTACGCCTATGACCGGGATTGAGACCGCCTGCTTGACGGCTTTCGCAAAGGCAATAAAACCGCCTGGGTTATGCACCAGTGGTGCCTCGGTAAATGCTATGGAATGTGCCACATTGCCATATGCGCTGACATCAATGGCATCAGCTCCGCTGCGTTCACACAAGTAAGCTGTTTCGACGCAATCCGGCAGTGTAATGCCACCTTCGACTCGGAATTCCTGGGCATCGAGCCGAACCAGAATGGGGAAATCGGGTGCGGTAGCCTCACGAACGGCAATAATGGTTTCGAGTAAAAAGCGAGCCCGATTTTCACTTGAACCGCCGTAGTGGTCTGTGCGCTGATTGGTGTAGGGGGATAAAAAATTAGCTAAAAGATAGCCGTGTCCAGCATGCAGTTCGATGCCGTCAAATCCTGCTTGCCGAGCCCGCGCCGCAGCAGAAGCGAAACCCTGACTCGTTTCCGCGATCTGCTCAGGCGTCATCTCATAGTACTGCGGGCCAACGCCGTCGGCCCCGGCACCCTTGATGAAACTCTGCAGTTCGTCATTGGTCAGTATCCTGACCATATCGCTACGCGATTTCTTTACCGCAGAGGGTACGGGGATGGGGCGACCAGCGATGGTGTCGGCCTGAGATATACTGCCACTGTGGTTTAGCTGGGCAACAATTCTGGCGCCATGCTGATGGACGCGGCGCGTGAGTTCACTCAGCCCCGGTATGAAAACATCATCTGAAAAGGCGATGGTATTTGGCATACTTGCACCGCGGGGCCAAAGTGCGGCTGATGTCTCCAGTACTATAAGCCCAGAACCGCCTTTGGCACGAGCTTCATAGTAGCTTATGAGGCGTTCCGTGGTGTGCCCATCCTCTGCCGCAAAATTAGTCCCCATGGCGGCCATCACGATGCGATTACGCAACTGCAGCGCACCGATTTTACCCGGTGAAAGTAGGTGTCCGTAACGATGTGACATGGCCTATGCCTAGTTAGCCTAGATAGAAGGATATGATGTTAGACGGCCAAAAAAAATCTCACAGGACCCTTCGGGCCAAATGTATAAACATTTTCGGCCTTCCTTGATGGGCTTAATCAGAAGGTCGGGGGAAAAATGACAGCACTATTCGGGCAGGCGAAATCAATAGGTTAACAACGCTCTGTAGTCGACAAACGTTGAACACCTAAGCCGGCATAAATAAATACACCGCTATACATTGGTGTGGTGATCTTCCTTCAAAAGGTGTTTCAGCACCTTACCGGCAGCGTTGCGGGGTAATGGACTCTCCAGAATCGTCAGCCTAGACGGCATTTTAAAGGCGGCCAAGTGTTGCGAGGCAAAATTTTTGAGAGCCTCTTCGGTTAGTGATGCGCCGGCTTTCGGTACCACCACCACCACAACTTGCTCACCCAACTTTTCATCTGCAATGCCAAAAGCCGCTACCTCTTGCACGGCAGGATGCTCACACAGAGCAGCTTCAATTTCAGCTGGGTAAATATTCTCTCCACCGCGAATAATCATGTCTTTGGCCCGATCAGACAAGTATAGATACCCTTTGTCGTCAAAGTACCCGATATCCTCGCTATCAAACCAGCCATCTCGGAAGCTTTTCTCATTAGCATCGGGTCTCCTCCAGTACCCACTGATCACTGTCGGACTCTTGATCCAGATGCGGCCCGGTCTACCTGCAGGTAGTTCGGAGCCGTCCGAGTCACAAATTTTTAGTTCAACCGTTGCATGGCAAAACCCGACGCTGCCGGGATTATCGATGAATGCTTGGCCGGTGAAAGCCGTACCAATAGAATTGGTTTCTGTCATACCCCAGCCCGTTCCTCCGTACATATCTTTCACCTTTTCACGCATCAGGACAGCAACCTTCGCCGGCGTTGCCGAGCCGCCGCCGCCAAGGCTGGAAAGGCTGCAGGTGTCATGCTGGTCAAACTCGGGTGACTCGAACAGCTGCAACAACATTGATGGCGCAGCACTGAGTATGGTGATCCGCTCCTGCTCGATGAGTTGTAGGGCCGAATGCGTGTCCCATTTATACATCATTACAACCTTTCGCCCCGCACGGAGCGCGGTAAAAAATATGGCATGCAGCCCGCTGACGTGAAATAAGGGTACCGCTAGCATTTGCGATGGTTCAAACCCTTTGGAAAACATTGCACCAATGAGCTCGGGGTTGGCCATCGCACACGCAGTCCCCGTACATTCAAAATTCATTATGGTCTGACAAAGCGCGCGATGGGTGGAGACTGCGCCCTTGGGTTGTCCCGTAGTACCTGATGTATACATAATCAATGCGCTGTCTTCGCTCTGGATGGTGACATTTGGCCGCGAAGCATTTTTGCTATCTACGATAAAGTCTTCTAATGTTTGCTCAGATTTAATAGCTGAAGACGCACTAGAACGGGCGATCACGGCGTTAATATTTGACTCTGCGAGTCCTGCCGCCATGAGGGTGTGGCGCTGTTGATCACAAAACACCGTCTTGCACTCGCTGTCGCGGGCTGCAAACAATAGATCGCGTGCATTACCCCAACTGTTGATTGGTACAGCCACTGCGCCAATGGATGTAATAGCAACAAAGGCACTGAGCCACTCCGGGTAGTTTCGCATGGCAATACCCACGCGATCACCTGCCGCAATATGGTGCTTGGTCCTCAAGGCATCGGCTAGTGACCATGCTTGCTGGAAGAAAGTGTTAAACGTCCAGCGCTCGCCCTGATAGATCAGAAATTCACTTTCGCCGTGGGCGGTAGCTGCGAAATAGACCTCCTGCAGTGTTTGCGGCGCGTTTTTGTATATCGTGTAGTCTATGTTGTCGATTGAGCACTGAGTGAGTTCAAAATCGCAACCCGGTTCCGTGAGTGCAGCCACCGATTTATCGTATGCCAACTTGCTTTCGTCCATTTCGTTCTCCTAAAGGGGCATGCAGAGCCACATAATTATAGATAAAGCGGATAAATACGATTCCAAGCTAGTCTATAGAAAAGTACCGATCTGTGCATTCCGCACAGTAACTTTACGCTAATGTGGCGAAAGGACTCTCAGCAAAATAATCCGTGGTATTTTGAGCCCCTCACCAGGAAAAGCCCAGGACCCTGTAACGGTGCACTGACGGCCATGACAAAGAACCTCCAGGTTTGCCAAAGCAGCCTATTGACTCTATTTGTTCATAAATATGGTCTGCTTTGCTATGTCCTGTTTTTTACAAGCTGAGCATAATTTGAATGTGGTGGTTCTTGCTTATCCTTCAGGAGCGGCAAAGTCAGATTTATTACGGAGGCATTCGAAATGCGCACAAAAAAATATAAGAGCTCAATGTTATCTATGGCAGTTGTTTCCGCCTTAGGAATTACTGATTTTGCCCAGGCCCAAGTGCTAGAGGAAGTCGTTGTAACCGCTCGTAAGCGCTCGGAGAATCTTCAAGAAGTGCCGATGGCCGTCAGTTCGTTCAGCGCTGAACAACTTCGTGCAGCTCAGGTAGATAGCATTCTTGATCTGGAGCGTATGACGCCTAATGTCACCTTGACCGAGACCGGTGGCCTGGTGGCGGGTGCGATCCAAGTATTTATTCGCGGTATCGGTAATGACGCCGGTTTTGATCAGGGTGTTGGCATTTACGTTGACGATGTTTATCTCAATCGCACCACCGGCGCTCTGTTAGAGGTGTTTGATATAGAGCGGATTGAAATACTCAAGGGTCCCCAGGGCAACCTTTATGGCCGTAATACTATAGGCGGCGCGATCAGGTTTATCTCCAAAGAACCTACAGATGAGCTGTCAGGAAGAGTAGAAGTGTCCGCTGGTGATTATGACATGATGAGGATCAGGGGGAATGTCTCGGGTCCCATCATTGGCGATACCCTACTCGGTAACTTTGGTGCCCTTTATAAAACTCGCGACGGTATTCAGACCAACACGTTTAACGGCGGTGACTATTGGAGCGAGGACGTGCAGGCCTATCACGGCAGTCTCGTATGGCGCGCTACGGACGCGTTGAAAGTGAAAATCGCAGCCGACTATTCCAAGGACAAGTCTGATCCGAGCATCCCGAATCGAGTAGCTGTTGATGCCAGTACTCTGTCAGGGATTGATTTCGTTATCAGCGGTGCTAATAGGTATCTGGGCCCAGGCACTGGCCTGACCGACATTCCTAATGATGCCTCTATGCCCACTGACATAGACACGGTGTCGAGTGAATTTGTAGAGGGCTTTGCTCAGTATGAAATCGAGGCAACAACAGTGGCCATGACGGTAGAATGGGCGCTTAACGATCAGTGGAATCTCAAATCCATAACCGCCAACAGGAGCATGGACAATACGCAGCCCTACGATTTCGATAACAGTAACCAGCAGTTCATTACTACTATTAACAACCGAACATCGGATGACTTTAGTCAAGAACTTCAGCTCAATTTCGATTCAGACAATATAAACGCTGTAATGGGTCTGTATTATCTTGATGGGACGCAGAAATCACCTCAATTTACTAACCAGTATGAGCGTCTTCGGGCCGTTCAATTTCAAACAAAAGATACCACCAAGGCTCAGAATGACATAGAGTCTACGTCAGCATACGCTACTGTAGATTGGGACATTACAGAGGAGTGGCAGCTCTCTATTGGTGGGCGCTATACCGAAGACACTAAGAAGCAGACTCAGCGTGCGACTGTCACAGAGAACTTGTTTGCCTATGCCGGGCTGGCGGGTTTTCCGCAGGACGCTGTTGTTTCAGTGGCCCCTGGACAGGAGGCCAACGCAATGCAGAGCCCTGTGTTTGCCTACTGGGCATCGGAATTTGCACCGCCGGGATTTAACTCCGAGTTCACCACGCTTACCTATGCTGAGGACACTAATGCCGACGAGTCCTGGAGTGAATTCTCGCCTAGCGCCCGTATTACCTGGTTCATCAATGATGATTTGATGGCCTACACGGCCTATCAACAGGGTTTTAAATCGGGTGGGTTTCAAAATTCGGGCGGGCTGACTACGGTCTATGATCCAGAGACTGTGGATGCTTACAGTATCGGAGTGAAGAGCACATGGCTTGACGGCACCCTGCGGATCAACAGCGAAGCGTTCTACAACGACTATAAAGACAAGCAGCTGTCGACTATTGTGTTAAATGGCGCGAGTCTTGACCAAAGTGTTGGTAACGTCGGTGAGGTTGAAACGACCGGTGCTGAGGTAGAGCTGATGTGGCTGCCGCCAGTTGACGGCTTGATGGTTGGGATCAACGTCGGCTATCTTGACACCGAAATTAAATCTTACGAGAGTGGTGGTGAAAATATAGCCGACAAAACAGCGCTAGGTTTTTCACCGGACTGGACCGCGCAGGGTAGAGTCAGTTACGCGTTTGATGTCTCTGACTGGGGTAGCTTGACGGCGTCCACCGACGTGTCCTATCGTGATAGCTCGTATACTAACTCGCCGATCGATACGACCGACCCTCTGGGCGAGGCACAGTATCAGGATGCCTATGTCATCTGGAATGCGATTCTTTCATTCCGCACTCAGGATGATCGTTGGGATGTATCATTGGAAGGGAAAAACCTCGATGACAAGCGGGTTCTGACGAATACCTATGTGGTTGGGCCGTTTGTCGGTGGCGCCTACAACATGCCGCGCACTTGGGCAGCTTCCGTCGCTTATAACTTCTTCTGAGTCCTTGCGGATTCGTTAGCCGCACCTCAGCAGGGTGCGGCTTTTTTTTGAGCCCACTAAACGCAATGTCGGAAGTTATTGACAGAAAAGCAGTGTTCCTTGCGCGCGCTGTGCCGATGTGAGTGTCGTTAGCGTCGGGCCTTGTCAGGGCGCAGCCGATGCTTATGTCAAATTGAAAGTACTTTTTTATAAATCCGAATCCTTGGCGGATTCAGCACGAGGCGGGCTCAGTGTATAGTGGTTACTCGCCAATAAAATTTCTGTGAATATGTTAAATAAAAATCTATCGTTAGAACAGCAGTTGGAGAGCCTCAAAGGGCAGCGTAACGGTCCTTATTTGAGCCATAACCCTGTTAGCGCGACGCAGATATGGCAATGGTGCTCAGCGATGGGCGATAATAATCCCCGCTACTCACCCGGAAACGATCAGGTCGCGCCTCCTGCAATGATGCAGATGTGGACGATGCGCGATATCAATGATCGCTATGCGCCGCATTCGACCGATGCTCAACCGTATCACGTTTTTGATGAAATGAGCGCAATGGGCTATTCGTCTAACGTTGCTGTCAGCTACGATATTAATTTTCATCGAGATCTGCTCATTAGCGAGCGTGTGAAGCATTACACGACTATTGTGAACATCAGCGATAAAAAATCGACGGCGCTTGGCGAAGGATTTTTTATTACCGAGCGAGTGGAGTACCTAACGTTTGACGAAAATTCGTTCGCAGACGCGCTGATCACTTACTTTCAGTATCAGGCAGCTGTGGTAAAGGCTGAAGAGAAGATACACCGCCACAGTGTGCAGATGGACGCAGGATTACCTGTGATCAAAGGGCTGTCTGACGCTACAGATATCGAAATATCTGCCCTTCAGGTGGGCGATCGGCTACCGGAAGTTGCTATCTCTATTACCCACAGGCTCATCGTGGGTGGTGCGCTAGCAACACAAGATTTTACTCCCGTACATCACAATGCCGGCATAGCGCAGGCTGCGGGAATGCCCGACATTTTCATGAATATCCTGACGACCTGCGGATTGTCTGCTCGCTATCTAGGTGACTGGGCTGGTGCGAATAGTCGCTTGAAAAAACTTCAATTTGATTTGAGGGCGCCTAACCTCCCCGGCGATATCATGGTGATGACGGGGGAGGTCGTTGGTGTCATGCCACAACCCTCGGTGGCTTTGGTGACTGTCGAATTCACCGGGGAAAATAGTCTGGGCATGCATATATCGGGAAGCGCCACGCTGGCACTTCCAGGGGGAAAATGAAGGCCATAGGACAACCGATATGAGTAGATCACGCTTTGAAGGAAAGGTCGCTATTGTTACAGGCGGCAGTATGGGGATCGGCCGGAGCACAGTTCTGCAGCTGGTAGAAGAGGGTGCTCATGTTGTGAGTTGCGCACGCCGTAAGCCCAAATTGGACGAGCTGGAAGAAGCATCGAAGAATCTGAGTGGCAGCTTCACTGGCCATGAATTGGATGTTGGTGATACAGAGGGTTTCGCTAGACTTATCAATGAGACGGCACACAAATACGGTCGGCTGGATGTACTGGTCAACAATGCGCCATCCGTTATAGGGGGCATGGTCGTCGATCAGACTCTGGATCAGTGGCGATCGAATTTCGGTATTGGCGTTGATAGTGTCTTTATTGGTGTGCAGGCGGCATTGAGAATTATGATTCCGCAGGGCAGTGGTTCGATTGTCAATATCTCGTCAGTGAGTAGCCTTCGGGCAGGTATTGCTTCGGGTGGCTATGGCGCAGCGAAGGCGGCACTTAATCAATTTAGCCTATGTGCCGCTATGGAGGCAGCCCCCCACAATGTGCGCATTAATGTAGTCGCCCCCGGCGCCGTTGAGACCCCCGGGCTTAACGCGGCCACCATGAAAAATGAGGCGGTGAAGAAAATAATTACTGACGCAATCCCGATGCTGCGCGCAGCCACAGCTGAAGAGGTGGCCCAAGCGATCTGCTTCCTAGCCTCTGACGACGCCTCGTTTATTACCGGCGTAGTATTGCCCGTCGATGGGGGGAAAGCCCCGCAGTTATATGTGCCTGCTTTCGATATTACCAATTTAGATAATCAGGCCAAAGATCGATAGAGGTCAGGAAATAATTCGCAACTATGCGCTAGTAAGAGAGTCTATTAGTGCTCTGATATGTCATGATTGATGACGTTATGGAAGTTGCGAGGCGATTAATATGGGCCGATTGCTCTATATAGTATTAGCATTAATGAGCTTGCAGCTTGGTTGCAACTCGTCTGATTCTGACTCTTTGTCTTCACCCGCGTCTGAATATGGGCTCACTGAAAAGCCTTATACGTCACTACAACAGATATGGGTGCCCAATGAGCCTTCGCCTGATGTGCGTGCAATGATGGATGATGGCACCTTTACGGTCTACCAACACCTGCAGTACGCACGAAACGGTCTTGGTGCCAGATTAGAAAGCGGCCTGCCTTGGATAGAGCATTTGGAATTGGCGCCTAACTTTGAGACGCAGGGTGCCCAGCGATCAAGTCTTGCTTATATTTTGGTGATCGCAGATCCGCAGATCATTGATGAGGAGTCGCCTATACGGATGGATGGTTATGCCAAGGTTTACCGCCCTGGCGGTCAGCTCACCCCTCAGGTTTTTGAAGCCCACATACGAACTGCACGGCGTATCAGCGATAGAAGTAATCGGCCGTTTGATTTCACCATTATCGCGGGCGACCTGACGGACACAAGCCAGAAGAATGAACTCGACTGGATGATAACTGCGCTTAACGGCGGTGTTATTGACCCTGACTCTGGCGTTGATGATGACCCGGTCCCTGGCCCTGGGAATGACTACAATGATCCGTTTCTTGCGATAGGGATTGAATCTCCTTGGTACGTTGCGCTCGGCAACCACGATGTCTTGCATGTCGGTGGTTTTGGATTGATTGACAGCACACTGCGAGCCGCAGCGCAGGGCGACCACCTTTTTACCGATAGCAATTTCAGCAAGATCTGGGGAGGCTATGTGGCGGGCGACACCGCAGACCACAAGGTTATTTTTGATGCCAGCGTTATGACGCCTGCCGATTCTGACCGCTTGCCACTCAACGAGACCGAGTTATTGCAAACGCTTTATGATGCGGGAGGTGCGCCTGCTGGTCATGGCTTTAGCCTAGATGATATCGCGGCTAAAAAAGCCTATTACAGTGTTTATCCTATTGCCGGAAAACCCATTAAAATGATTGTATTGGATTCGACTGACTCTGCAGAGAGCTCTCTTGGCTCTATGGATCCAATGCAGTTTTCATGGCTGCATGAGGAATTGGTGAGTGCTGCTGATAAGCATGAATTGGTTATTGTGGTCTCGCACCACCGCCTGCAAGACTTTCACGATAAAAGTAAAGTCTCTGCTGAAATGGTAAGGGACTTACTGGTGAGCTCGGACAACGTGATTCTCCATCTCACGGGGCACGGTCATAAAGACAGAAAAATATTACAGACGGCAAACGGCGAGGATGGTTTTTGGGAGTTAATGACAACATCTACGATAGACTTCCCGATGCAGAGCAGGATTTTGGAGCTCGTGGATGAACATAATGGCTATCTGTCGATTTACGTGACTAACGTTGGCCACAATTCGGCTGCGACTGCACTCGCCTCTAAGGCACGGCAGCTGGCGGCAGGGAAGCTGGCTTTCGGCACAACATTTTTTGATGGTGATACGGTCGCTTTTTGGGAGAAGGAAGTTCAGGCGCAGAATCTATTGCTACGGGTAGCGTTGCCGGATGATATAAGCCGCAATTTGGCTGCGACTTTCGACTGGCCCGACACGATTGAATCTGTTCAAACACTGTCACATTTTTGAAAGTACGGCGCCAACATTAGCGTGATGAATGTTGTGGTGAGGGCGGGGCTAGAACAAAGGGGGTATGGCAGCGGGTTCGGAAGGCACAGTTGGAGCACCTCCGCTCAGCTTGTCCGCTTCATCGACCCAGCCGCCGCCCATTGCCTTATAGATATTGGCAGATGCGGCTAATACAGCCGCACGTAATTCCGCAAGTGCCAGCTCGGCAGGGAATAGGTTTT
>JAPKBI010000235.1 GCA_028823475.1 Halioglobus sp.
TGATCATAAATACGTACGTTTTCTTCAATCGGGGCAAAGCGCTCGCCCTCATGTGTCATATGATCTAGCGCAGATTGGTAGTCGGGGTAGAGCCCGACGCCGACTGCGGCGTTGATTGCAGCCCCTAGCCCTGAGGTTTCATAGGTATGAGGTCGTTCGACGGTTAGCCCAAATATGTCGGCAGTAATTTGCATGGCCTCATCACTCTGTGAGCCGCCGCCCGAGACTTTTAGTGTGGTGATATTGTGTCCGCTGCGCTTCTCTAAGCGCTCTTTTCCTTCTCGCAATGCGTAAGCAATCCCTTCGATAATGGCGCGATAAATATGGGCGCGCGTGTGCACATCCCCAAATCCTATGATGGCGCCTTTGGCGTCCGGGCCGGGTATGCGGACGCCGGGAGACCAGTAAGGTTGTACTAAAAGACCCATTGCTCCGGGAGGCGCTTCTCTGAGTAGGTCATCAAACAGTGACTCAGGTTCAACACCCGTCTCTGCCGCGATGCGTTGCTCGCGCAAACCAAATTCGCGCTTAAACCAGTTCACCATCCAATATCCGCGCTGCACAATAGTCTCGGTGTTATAGGCATTGGGCATCGCAGCAGGGTAGGCGGGAACGTTTTTTATCGCTTCGATATAGCGGACATTGGTACTGTTATATGTCGCGGCGCTACCGTAACTGAGACTGCCGGTATCGGGCGTGAGACAGCCTGAGGCAAGCACCTCACAGGCTTTATCCGCGCCGGCAGAGATGAGGGGCAAACCCTCAGGGATGCCCGTCAGCTGTGCAGCCTCAGCACTGATCACCCCAAGAGGCGCGCCGGCAGGCACGAGCTCGGGTAATTGCTCTCGTTTGATAGGTAGCGCTCGCCACTTCCAGTCCAGTCGCCCTGCCCAATTATGTCGCTTGAAATCGAAGGGTAGATAGCCCACCTGGCTTGCGACTGAATCGACATACTCTCCTGTAAGCTTGTAAGTCAGGTAGCCCGACAGTAGTAGGTATTTAGCTGTTTTATTCCATATTTCCGGCTGCTTTTTTTTGATCCAATTAGCTTCAGATTCGCTGCGAAAAAACCTCACGGCGTCCTTCTCTCCCGCCAGAGTAAGGAGTATGTTCCAAAGTCCCATAGAAGGTAAATCCTGCTCCAGTCTCTGGTCGAGCCAGACGATAGCTGGACGTAGCGGCTTCCCATCACAGTCGAGGTTAATAACGGTTGCCCGTTGCGTGGTCAAGGCGACAGACTTGATAGCACTTTTGGGGAAATCGAGCTGTGGCCAGAGCGCACAGCAGGCCTTGCAAAGATTGGCCCAAAAATAATCAGCATCCTGTTCAGCCCAACCGGGTTGATTAGAATAGTAGGGCTCTATCTCGACTTTGCTTTTGGCAACCAGTTGACCGTCGAGGTCGAAAACGAGGGCTCGAACACTTTGCGTGCCATTATCTATCGCCAGTACATACTCTTTATTATTGCTCATGCTGTTGCTCTTTCTGAGTGGCTCTTATGCGCCCGGCAGGTAATAGCGTGTTCTCCATATCTCCCGGTAGCGCGCTAGTTCACTTTTCCAAAGCGCCGCATCCCAGTTCAGTTCCTGTGCGCAAATCTGCTCAATAGCCGGGAACAGACTTTCCCCTCCACGTTCCAATATTGAGCCTAATCGAGTGCGGCGCAGCATTAGGTCATCCAGGTGCACCACCGATTCATTGCGTGCGGCCCAGCGGCACTCCGCTAGGCAGAACGCCGTATTCTCTATAGGCAAACGCTCTGCATCGGTAGCCTCAGCCATCAGGTTCTTGGCATGCTTCCCATAACGACCGATCAGCCGTTGAGCCCATTGTTTGTCGGCTATGTTGAGTTCGGTCGCTGTAACCCCCGGGGCTTTAAAAATGCAATCATCGCTCTCCACTATCTCGGTATGGCCTAGCGTTTCTGCTGCCGCCTTAATGGCATCCAGTGCGATCAGGCGAAAGGTGGTGAGCTTGCCTCCACTGACCGTCACAAGGCCTTTATCATGCCATACAGCGTGGTCTCGTCTTTCCTTTGAAGGATCTCTCGCTTCATCCGATCCTATCACCGGACGGACTCCCGACCAGGTTGAAATAACGTCGTCTCGAGACAGACTATGTTGCGGGAAGAGCGCATTCACGGCTTCGAACAGGTACGCTAGCTCTTGCTCACTGATAACGGGTTCTTTATCCAGGTCTTCATTGTGATCAAGGTCTGTAGTGCCCACTACGGTAGTGCCTTCCCACGGGAATATAAACACTGGACGTTTATCTACAGGGTGAAAAAGCGTCAGCGCATCGTCTACGGGGAGCCTCGCCATTGGCAGCACGAGGTGACTGCCACGCAGGGGCCGAATGCGTTTTTCCGTGTTAACTTCATTTCGTAGCCGATCCGCCCAGGCTCCGGTCGCGTTAATGACGGACTTACAATGTATCTCCACGTGTTCTGTATTCTGTGTATTCTTGATGACTACGCCGGTTACTTGCCCCTCTGTCTTGAGCAATGATTCAACTTTCATGTAGTTGACCGCAACGCCCCCTGCCTCCGTGGCATCCTGAAGTACGCGCAGTACTAGTCTCGCATCGTCTGTCACTGTGTCTGTGTAATACATGGCGCCATTAAGCCCGTGACTGTTAATGCCAGAAAACTGCTGCTGGACTGAGGCTTTGTTGAAGTATCTGTGGTTTTTGATGCCCGCTAACCAGTCATATAGCCCCAGCAAAAGACCGAACACAAATCGCCCAGGAAACTGACCTTTTCTAAGGGTGAAGAAATACCCCATGCGTTCGATGAGTCCGGGTACTTCTTGTAGTAGCCGTTCCCGTTCACGAAGTGAGTCTTTGGTCAGCTTAATATCACCATGGCTGATATAGCGCAGGCCACCGTGAACCATTTTGGACGAGCGGCTGGATGTGCCCGAGGCAAAGTCTTGCTGCTCTACCAACAAGGCTTTAATCCCTCGTCTGGCGGCTTCGCGTAGAATGCCGGCACCTATAATGCCGCCGCCGACAATCACCATATCCCAACTTGAGTCTCCCTGCTGGAGCGTTTTCCAAAGTGCCTTCCGATCCGTAAAAGTAGTACTTCGCGCGTTCATTATTCAGCCTTTATGTCATCGAATATCATTTAGGGAACAAGCTTGCCTGGATTCATTTGTTGCTGTGGGTCAAACAGTTCTACCAGAGCCTGAATGGCCTCGATGCCCAACTCACCTTTTTCTGCGGCTAGGTATTTTGCATGATCCTTCCCTACCCCGTGCTGATGGCTGATAGTGCCACCAAAGCGGACAATGGCTTCAGCCCCTGCTGCTTTGAGCTTTTCCCACCGAGCCAAGGTTGCTTCATAGCTGCTGCCGCAGCGAAATATATACGTTGTGTAAATACTTGAGCCCTGACCATAGAAGTGGGACAGATGTGTGAACGCATGCACAGCTTCTCCCTCGTCTGATAGGGCGTTGGTGATATCAGTCTGAATTCCTGCTGCCGCCTCGGGCACTCTCACCCAGTCGATAGCGGTTTCCATAGTGTCAACGGCATAACCGGAATCCCACAATCCATGGCGCAAATAAGGCGAACGAAACCGACTGTGCTCCCATTTTTTCCCCAGCGCAGGGCCGGCCCCTACGCCGCCATGACGCTTGGCAATTTGGCGGGTAAGCCTCAGTGCCGACTGACACTGGCCTTTAGATCCGGTGACACCAAACGTGAACATAACTTTATCGTCACCGGCTCCACGTAGACTGAGAAATTTCTCCAGTAAGGCAATTACCTGAGCGCCGCCCGCAAGCCTGAGCTGTGTGAAAGTTTCGATCTGGTTGCTCAGGCGCATCATGGAAAGTTGCATTTTACTCTGAACGATTTCACGGACTGCGGCCAGCCCAGTCTCCCAGTTGGGGAAAAATAATACGTGAAAAGATTCCTGCTCGGGCAAAGGTGTCACGCGGGCCTTCACTTCAGTAATGATACCCATGCGCCCCTCTGTGCCGAGAAAAAATTCACGTACATCGGGACCGGCTGATGAAGCAGGAATTGTGGGAATATCCAAAGTGCCCTTTAGCGTTTCAATACGGCCTCCAGCGAACATCTGCTCAATACGTCCATAACGTAGTGACTGTTGGCCACTGGAACGGCTGGCGACCCAACCCCCAATAGTAGAAAGCTCCCAAGACTGTGGGTAGTGCCCCA
>JAPKBI010000236.1 GCA_028823475.1 Halioglobus sp.
GTGAAGAACGGTTTAGCGCAAGGTAAACGGCTCAAGCAGCAGCGCTAGAGGCAGGGGCATTGACCAGTGCCACGAACAGCTGCTGATGATAATCTGCGTCACCAAAAAGACTGTTGATAATCATCAAGCGCTTTACGAAGAAGCCTATCGATAACTCATCCGTCATACCCATGCCCCCATGTAATTGAATGGCTTCACCGCCAATGAGTCTTCCTGCCCGACCGGCCATCACCTTCAGCGCTAACACGCTGCGCCGCGCGTCGGCATCAGCATTCTGTGCAGCACAGACAGCGCGTAACAATAATGATTTGACGTTTTCACAGGCACCGAACATATCCACCATACGGTGCTGCAACGCTTGGAAAGAGCCAATGGCGACACCAAATTGCTCGCGTGTTTTACAATATTCAAGTGTTTTTTCGTTCAGGGCCTCCATGGCTCCCAGCGCATTCGCACAGATAGCCAGGCGAGCGTCGTCAATGATAGGGGCCATCAAAGCATAGCCATCACCGACTGCCCCGATGACACCTTCGACCTGAACATCCTTGAACAAGAGGGTAGCGGCCTCTTGGCCGTCCGTCATTCGATATACTGTGCGCTGCACACCGCTACTGGAAGCATCAACCAAAAACAAGGTGAGTCCAGCCTCTTCAGACTGCTGACCTGCATTGCGGGCCAATACGATCAATTTCTCTGCTGCACCGCCATTGAGGACTACCGTCTTTTCGCCATTTAATACCCATTTCCCACCGTTGTTGTCAGCGCGGGTAACGACGTCCGTCATCTCGTAACGGCTCTGGCGCTCAAGATAAGCGAATGCGCCCTGCAGCTCCCCCGCAATAATCTTTGGGAGATAGTCTCCCTTCATCTGCTCACTAGCTGCTGCCTGCAGCAATCCGCCAAACAGCATCACGGTGGCCAAATAGGGCTCTGCCACAAGACCACGACCGAACTCCTGCATAATGACCATCGTATCGACCGGGCCTCCGCCAAAGCCACCATGCTCCTCGGCAAACGGAATCGATAACCAGCCCAGCTCCGCAAACTGTTGCCAGTGCTCTGCGCTGAAGCCGTGTTCCATGGCGACAACGGCATTGCGCTGATCGAATGTGTAATTTTCTGACACGAAGCGAGCAATACTGTCGCGAATCAGAGTTTGTTCTTCACTCAAATTAAAATTCATTGATTATCTCCTACAGCCCTAGTACATATTTAGCCGTGATATTTTTTTGTATCTCGTTAGAGCCACCATAAATCGAAGAAGCACGTCCTCTGAAATAAAGTTTTTGCGCTGTATCGGCAAAAACATGCCCCAGTCCTGCAGGCGTCAGATCGCCCTGTAATGTGCCACTGTAATATGCGGCAACATCCATACGCAGCTCCTGAATAGCCTGCTGCAGTTCAGTGCCCTGTATCTTTAACAATGAAGATTCCGGCCCCGGAGGATTACCTTCAGAAATTGCTGCCAATGCACGCAGCTCCGTAAATTCTAGTGCCATAAGCTCGATCTCAATGTCCGTCAGCCGCTTGGCAAAAATAGCATCATCGAGCAATGACTTGCCGCCGTTGACCTCCCCACGCGCCTCTTCACGAACTACTGTGAGTGCTCGTTTTGAGCTTGCGACTTCTGCGATGTTAAGGCGTTCATGAACCAGCAGGGACTTAGCATAGGTCCAGCCCTTGCCTTCTTCGCCGATACGGTTCTCGACTGGAACGCGAACGTTGTCAAAAAAAACTTCGTTTAGATGGTGAAATCCGTCAATCGTGTTGATAGGACGCACCGTGATTCCGGGGCTTTCCATATCGATTAACAAAAACGTGATGCCCTCCTGTTTACGCCCTGAACTATCAGTACGCACCAGACAAAATATCCAGTTGGCATATTGTGCATAACTCGTCCAGATTTTACTGCCATTAAGGACGTATTCTTCGCCTTCAAGATCTGCCCGCATTTTCAGCGATGCAAGATCAGATCCTGCGCCTGGTTCTGAGTAGCCCTGACACCACCAATCTTCACTCTTTAGAATTCGCGGGAGAAATTTTTCTTTTTGCTCATCACTGCCGTAGGCAATAATCACCGACGCGACCATTGTCACACCGAACGGAAGAACTTCGGGTGCACCGGCGGCAGCGCGCTCTGAGTTATAAATAAACGACTGCGTCACACTCCAGTCAGTACCGCCGTACTCTGCGGGCCAGTGGGGAGCTACCCATCCTTTATGGTATAGCCGAGTTTGCCACTCTTCTGCGCCCTCTTTCATCGTTGCAATATTACCGTAGGTCGCTGCGAGCTCTTTGTCCCAAGCCTCTGTAAGGAACTGTCGAACCTCCACCTGAAACGCTAGGTCGCCTTCACTTAGACGTGTATCCATGATCTATCTCCTGAGTCAAAAAATTGTGTACGCGATACTACAGATGAGTAGCCGCTTTATCCGCGTTAGCGCTGATAAGCTCCACGAAGTGCGGTATTAGTTCGTCAGGCAAGTCATGCCCCATACCCTCGATTAGTGCTAATTTTGCACCCGAAATAAGCTGCGCAGTATCGACACCGCCGGACACGGGCACCAGCGGGTCAGCTTTGCCGTGGATCACTAGCGTGGGCGCGACAATCTTTTTTAGCACCTCAACCCGATCACCGCCTGCCATTATTGCGACCATTTGGCGCGAGTGCCCTGCGGGATAATAAGAACGCTTGTAGCTGCGACTCAGCTTCTCACTTAGCGCCTCATCGGTTGGTGGATAAGCCGGACTGCCAATTAGTCGCCAAGTACGCATGGCGTGCTCATGCATGGCTTGGGCGTCTGCTTTTACCGGTCGTCGAAGCATATGTAGACCGATTTTACGATCCGGCCCCGGTAGCGATTTACGCCCACTGGTCGACATAATAGACGTGAGGGATAGAACTCTAAAGGGGAAGTGCCCCGCCACGAGCTGTGCAATCATACCGCCCATTGACGCCCCTACGAGATGCGCGGACTCTATTTTCAGCGCATCAAGCAGCCCGACTACATCGTTTGCCATGTCGTCGAGTGTGTAAGGCAGTGTCAAAGGCAGCTTAAGGCGCGAAAACAGCATGACCTTTAATAGCCTCGGAGTGGGCATGTTATCCATTTTTTGTGACAAACCGATGTCCCGATTATCGAAGCGAATGACGCGATAGCCACGCGCAACAAATCCGGCACAGAACGCGTCTGGCCACGCGATCATTTGTGTACCTAGGCCCATAATCAGCAGAATCGCAGGATCCTGGGGATTACCATACTCTTCGTAAGCCAGATCAATGCCATTGGCATTGATATACTTCTCAGTCATGCTTATCCTCGCCACACTATACCGGCTTGCAGGTCCTGCAATACAGTGATTCAATCATTCGCGTTTTCAAGACATCCGTGTGTTTTGATAGTCCGTGACACTTATATAGTGACATTGTATATGTCACTATATAACTTGCCAACCAACGAAGAAGGGTTTTTGACCTCGAGTGCACTATGGAAACACACAAAATAAACGCTGATGTGCCCTATGTCGTTTCAAGTCTTGATGAGGATACGCGCGTTCTGCGTGAGCGGTTCAATGACTGGGGCTACCTGTACATCAAACGCTATATTCCGCTGGCAGACTGTGAGAGTTTGTTAGACGCAGTGTTACTCGAGTGTGACCCCTACATTCGCCGCAATGCGCCCAGTTCGCCCCACCTTGAGGGGAAGCCGTTTTTTGAAACGGACCCTGTTTGGGATGAAATCTATCCCAAAATTCAGTCGTTAGAAGCGTTCCACACGTTTTTTCATCAGCAACACGTTCTGAATCTTATGGAAATCATTACCGGGGGCCCTGCCTTTGTCTACCCAATGAAAATGGCGCGCATCTCCACACCCGGAAAGATCGGCTTCGAAACTCCGCCTCATCAGGATGCACACTCACACCATGCTGGACCGACAATGGCGGGATTCTGGGTGCCGTTGCACGACGTGACCGAAGCAATGGGCCGGGTCAAAGTGCTGCCCAAATCCCATGAGCTTGGTGTCCGACCCGTTTTTACTACCCAGGGCGTTGGCGGTGTCCAGTGCGAGATTTACGACAGTGAAACGACTTGGCATGTTTCCGATGTTGAGGCTGGTGATGTACTGATTTTCCACTCATGCACTATCCACAAGGCAGAGCCTAATACGACTTCGGACAC
>JAPKBI010000237.1 GCA_028823475.1 Halioglobus sp.
CCAACGCGGTCAGCTTCTTGCTCATTACTTCGACTGTAACTCAGCGCCGAATTCTGCGCAGCCGCCTGCGTTGCCGACAAAGCCGCGATACCCACGTCTGCGCCAGTGGTTGCCATCAATACAAAACTCGCCAACATTGCGGCGAGAGTCAAAGGCTGTATTTTTTGTTGGTACTCTACCCCCCGCGAAAAATGACGTTGGCTCAAGTGAGCGATTTCATGGGCCAACACGGTGGCAAATTCGTCTTCCGTCTCTGCCCATAGAAGTAGCCCGTTGTGAATGCCGATCACACCGCCGGGAACCGCAAAGGCATTCATTGTCGGATTGTCGACGATCACCAGATCTATGCGTCGGTCCTCCAATTTAGAGTAACTGACCAGCATATAGATAAGGTTTTCTACATAATCAAACAACAAGGGATCGTCTATGGTGGGGACTTGACCACGGAAAGCTCGCAACCAGGCACGGCCTAACTGGTACTCGAATTCGGATGAAAACATGCTAGTGCTGGATTCACCGAGATTCGGTAATGTGAATTCCTCCGTGTTGGCGGAACCGGTATTGGCTAGAATTGAGGAGAATCCAATTGCGAGTATCAGGTGTCGCGCAAGTACCATCAGCCCTGACAGATTAAACACAGTGTGAAACCACTAATTGATAGATCGATGTGCCCTAGTGTACTGCATTCACGGCAGTTCAGGATAAACCGTTTTCTCCTGACTTTTTGCATCGATTCACCATAAATTGGTCTATGTGCTCGCACGGTTATCGACTCAACAAAAAAAATCGAATACAATTTTAGTGGCTTTTGGTGATAAAAGAGACTTATGAGCGCTTTTGAACTTACTACAGTAGACCTTGAATCTCGCAACATAGCGTCCGACTGTGCCAGGGTTGGCGCTCGCATTGAGTCATATCGTGCGCGTGAAGCTGCTGCTCACCCCTCACTCATCGTGAGCGAACAGCATGAACCTCTCATACCTGCCGAGCGCTGCGTGCCGGAAATCAATGCGAATGAACTCACCATAGATAGTCTGCGCGCGGCAATCTCCGAGCATGGCGCACTCATTGTCCGCGACATGTTTTCTAAAACACCTATGGATACACTCATCAAGGCCGCCGACAACGTAATTGACGCTTGCTTAGACTCGAGCTCAACGCCGACCATTAATACCTACTACAATCCACCCGGCAACCTCAGAACCATCATGCCAAAGAAGGATAGAGAGCTTGGCAATACAAGGAGCTTTCACCGCGAGTCTGGATCAGCTATGTGTGTCGAAGCCCCGAGTGTCGCAGAGGCATTGTTACAGCTGTACGAAGCACACGGCCTAAAAGAACTGATCGGACTATACCTTGGCGAGCCGCCGTGTCTCTCTGTCAAAAAGTGGGTTTTAAGGCGCTCCAAACTGCCGGTTGCGGAGGCGGGTTGGCACCAAGATGGCGCATTTATGGGTACTAATCTCAATAGCCTTAATATGTGGATCCCACTGAATGAATGCGGCGGCACAACAGGCGCGCCTAGTATGGATGTTGTACCACAGCGGCTCAACAAAATTGCCTCTGCGGCGGGGGCTCAATTCGACTGGTCGGTTAGTGATTCACAGGTGTCCAGTCGCCTTGTAGATAGCCAGCCACTAGCACCCACGTTCAGTGCCGGCGATGTCTTTTTCTTCGATCATTTTTATCTACACAGAACTCAATATCGACCCGACTTCACCAAACTGCGCTATGCAGTCGAAACCTGGTTTTTTGGCGCATCAAGCTTTCCGAAGAATCAAATACCTATCGCCTGGTGAACGCCACCGCGCAGACCTTTTCGACAGCTATAGTGCCGCTTAACAACAGCACTGCTAGCCCTCATTTTTATCAGTAGCGTAGTCTTTCCGGCGCGTCAAAGCGATGTTGTAGGCCAGCTGTTGCTCATAGGCTTCGTCAACATGGCCTTCAGGCAACGCATGTAAGGCCTTATCCCAGTGAGCTTCGGCATAGTCCTTGCTCAACCAGTAATATTTGAATGCATCTGACGTCCAATCTTTGTAGATCTCTTCCCAACTAAAACGATTAAAGTGAGGCTGGAGGCAACCCTCGGTGAGCGCTTCGCCCTCCAGTTGATAGCGAAAGTCTACGGACAGACGCATATGCTCGAGGTTGTGATTTTCCATAGCCTTGTGAACAGTCATTGATTGGAAGAGTACGATATCCCCAGCCCTGAAATCTGCGCCCACCCAGCGACATTTCAGCACTTCTTTGCTGAGAACAGCGCGTCGATTACCGGCCCCCAAGTGAAATTTTAGAGGGAGCACACCATATTTATGTGAGCCCTCCATAATTGCCAAAGATCCATCCTTGACGGCACAATCCGCCAATGGCATCCATGCCGCAGTCAAATTTGGAGTGCCCTGATTGTTAGGAAAGTCTTGATGCGGTGGCGTCGCCAGTTCTGGGCTATCAGGAAATATGAGCCTGACAATACTCAGCGGCTGAGGGAAAGCGCTCTCGCCGATCGACTGTCGCATTACGTTTATCAAATTGGTTTCATGCGCCAGGCTATGGAAAGATTCAAGTTTTACGATACGGTCGTGTGCTTGAAAAAACTTAGGGCTGCCCTCCCTGCGCGGCCGGCATAGTGCCTTGGCGCTCATTCGATTCCGCCCGCCTTCAATCCACCCCATCTCGGCAAGAATTTCTGTTATCTCGCGCCTAAGTTGTTCTAACCGTTCCGTAGGGATAATATTACGAAAAAACAGATAGCCGTCTGACGCCATCCGAGCACGCAGTGCAGTGGTATTGCCCAATAATTCGTTTGCCTCATACATAGGCTCAAGCGTAATTTTATCGGCCATTGCGGGAAAAGCCTCTACCCGTAATTCAATCAAGCGCCGCATCAATTCCTCACTGCCGCTAGCCCGCGCTATCGGTTGTAACAGCGCGATACCCGCGTCATAATCGCCGGCTTTAGTCAGTGTCTCAACCTGCTCGAGCACATCGCGATAGGCGTCGAGTCCGTCTGCACCATCAGGACACGCACTTTCAATTGTCATACATACGCTTCCATAGCTAAAATTCACTAACCTCAGGGGCGTCAGTGGTGTCGCAGACTAAATGCACCCTACATTTCGCCATCCACAAAAACAGGCGCAGCGCGCGCGGACATACCGTCTCAATGACGCTAGAACACCACCGGTTGCTGCTTTAACGGCGCCGTTGACCCCGCGAAAAACCAAGATTCTATCGCATAACGATTATTCGTATGACTCAAGCCAAAGCCCGTGCGATGTAGATTAAAGTGATCAAAGAAAAGGGCATCTCCAGCGTTGAATCTGGGGCACTGCACGGGATTGGTCTGCGTTATTTCGTCTACCAGGCCCTGGCCCACTGTCCAATTAAAAGGAGATCCATGGGTGCCTGTTTCATGTATCTTTCTTTCCCCCCCACCGATGATTTCCAATCCCGGTGCATCAGCGTCACCGCCACAGTCTGTGAGCGCGATCCACAAGTTTGCCGTTCTGATAGAAGATGCATCGCCAAGAAAGTAACCGTCCTGATGCCAGCCTGAAGAGGCACCATTGTTTGGCGCTGCGCAACGGACCACCCATTTGCGCACAGAAAGCACCGGATCTTCTCCAAAATAGCCAGTCAGTAGCGTGGGAAGACCTATCTCGCGGTAATACTCAATCAGCTGAAACGTTACAGGAGGACTATCAACACTCCACACCGAACCGACATTAGTGTAGCGCTCACCCCCACGAAACTGAGCAGGCCCTCCCTGCACGCTGGGGCATCTCCGGTACCAAGGGTTAGTGTGCGCGTCTGACTCTGCGCCCTGAGAAACGTCAATTCTGGCCTGTAACACGCGGTCGATATTTTCCCGCATCGTTTTAATTCGAGCAGAATCCATTAACCCCCGCACAATCAGACCGCCCTTACCAAAAATACCAGCCTTCAAAGCATCCGCATCGAGGTCACCCGCCCCAATCTCCGGAAAGCCTTCTACAGCATCAAACCGGTTGTCGTGGACAGGGGGCCAATTACTGTGGGGTTGCGGCCATTCCAGTTCAGAATATGCCTGTATACGCAACTCAATCAGTCGCTGCGCCAGCGCAGGATCATCGTACCTTCCCGCCGTTTCCAACAATGCGATGGCAGACCGATAGTTGCCTTCCTG
>JAPKBI010000238.1 GCA_028823475.1 Halioglobus sp.
CAGCGACGGCCGGGTCTGGATTACCTCCCGGGCTCGTGACCCGAGCAATGTGCCGGCGTTCTGCCAGGAAGGCTCTGATCACCCTTCTGCTCAGGCGTTTCCGCTGGGCCGCTCCGGTCGCCATCTTGGAGTCTATGATCCGAGCACTGACACCTACACTCCCATAAATACCTGCTTCGGCACCCACCACCTGATGTTTGCCGAAGATGCAGACAATACTCTGTGGACCAGCGGCGGTGGTACTGCGGTAGGTTGGCTCAATACCCGCGAGTTTCTGGAAACTGGCGATGCTGTCGCCGCTCAGGGTTGGACACCCTTCGTTCTCGATACCAATGGCAACGGCCGCCGCGATGACTACGTGGAACCCGATGCAAACATAGATCCGAATCTCGACAAGCGCATTAACTCTGGCCTGTATGCCGTCGCGCCTGCACCCGATGGCTCGGTGTGGGGATCCAATCTTAGTTATCCAGGCGCTGTCGTACGCGTCGTGCCCGGGGCTGACCCCAGCAGCACGGCTTTGACCGAGTACTACGAACTGCCGCTGGATGAAGATGGCAATGCCGTCGAAGGTTTCTCACCGAGAGGCATGGATATCGACCGTAACGGGATTGCCTGGGTGGCTCTGGCCAGCGGGCACATGGGTCGCTTTGATCGCAGCCTTTGTCGCGGGCCACTGAATGGCCCTGCAGCCACAGGTCAGCACTGCCCAGAGGGCTGGAGTTTTTTTGCTGAGCCGCTCCCCCAATTCAAGAACATTCAGCAATCGGGTAGCTCCGAGGGCAGTTATTACACCTGGGTGGATCAGTTCGATACGCTAGGCCTGGGATCCAACACCCCTATCAGCACCGGCAATCAGTCCGGTAGCCTGCTAGTGCTAGACGATGGCGAATGGGTGCGCCTGACGGTGCCTTATCCATTGGGTTTTTACACGAAGTGGCTGGACGGACGCATCGATGATCCCGATGGCGGCTGGCAAGGAAGGGGCTTGTGGGCCACTATCTCTAGTCGCGCACCTTTTCACATGGAGTCTGGTGCCGGCACTACTAGCAAGGTCTATCATTTTCAAATGCGACCTGACCCCTTGTCTAATTAGACCAAAAAAAGATCACAGTAGTTTAGTATTAGCATAGAAAGGTCGGATAAAATGAGTTTACTTTTCGCAAAGTAAATCTACCTGCTATTGATAGCTCCCTCTAGCGCAAATGCTCACAACTAGATAATCGGAAGTGACACTTACCCTTGAAAGAATGTAATCAGTGCGGAAAATGTTGTACGAAGTACGGTGGCGACGGCTTATCAGTGTCGGATGAGGAAATTCAGCTGTGGGAAACCTTTAGACCCGATCTATACGAGTATGTGCAAGATGGAGGTATCTGGACGGACCCAGCCACTGGCAAGCAGTTGGAACGTTGTCCTTGGTTGAGAAAAACACCCAACCAAGAAATATATACCTGCGATATCTATATGGACCGCCCCGACGACTGCAAATTCTACCCGGTAACTATCACTCAGATGAGAGAAGATGAATGCGAAATGTTGGAGGTACAGGATTTGACTGACACGAAGCGCGCGCAGGATGAACTGAATAAGATCATGGTGGATAGCCGGCCTCCCTATGAATTGTAAGAGAGAAAGCCGGTCTTATTACTCCGACCCCATTTCTAAAACTACTGCTGCCCCGTCTGCCCCAACGCCTCCAATCTGCGCCAGCCGCCTAATATCCCAGCCATGGAATAGTTGCCCTCATGGCAGGCATATTCATAAATTGGATCTGCAGTTCGGCGCATAGGAAACATCACAGTCCACGGTGCTTCCCAGGTTGTGGGATCGCTAATGGTGAACTCATAACCCAAGGTATCAGCATCAATCATCCAGAACTTTTCCATTAGATGCATGTTCGCGCTGGAGTTTCCAAAAGCTGTTTCTCTGGCGAAATTTCTGGTCTCAATGATGAGCGTATCTCCCTCCCAATGCCCTATGGAGTCGCCCTCCCATTTGCGCGGCACTTCAAGGTGCCCGCTCGCATTCATTTTCACAGGACGGATGTTATGCACCATCTCGTTATGAATGAGAACGAAATCGTCAGTTTGAACTAGTTGTACATTGTTGTTGTAGGCGCTTGGGATCATCGGTGGTCCGGAATTAAATCCCATTATACAACGCTCGGACAGGGGCCTGACTTCGACACCGGCAGCCTCTTGGGCAGCTTCTCTTCTTAGCTGATTTCTGTTTCGAGCGGCATCGGTTAGTGTTGGGATACGGCCGTGGGCTGGGTCGACTATTAGGGAAGTGCGGCCATCATCGAGAATTTCAGTGCCGCGGTCGTACCAGAATTGATTGTAGTCGCCGGTGGTAGAAGTATCGGTAAAGTTATCACGGTCTCGACGCTCGTTCTCTGCATCCTCGAAGGCTATTGCTTCCGCCTCGGTCAGCACCTCTTTGTCGGCCAAGTCTTCTGGGCGTTGAAAAGGCGTGATGGTGCGGAAGTCCCAGGTACCCTGAATATCGGGTCGCCCGTTGGCGAGTCTTGGAATTTCATCGCTTGTGGACTGTGCGCGAGTTACGGTAGGAACTAATAAGGGAACTGCGAGCACACTGAGCAGAAGCAATAGACCTGCTGTTTTAAGACGAGTATTTTGAATAGTCATTCAAACCTCCATTATCAACTAGCTTGTTCAGGGATTAGCCGAGCTTGTCTGATCCTCAAAACTACGCCTAGTGAGTGAACTTATCAATGATCAAAGCAGAAAAATCTAAGAAATAGGATAGCGCTGACAACTAAGCAAGTAGCACTCTGCTGAGGAATTCCGGCAGGGCACCGCCTCAATCGACGTGAGGTAAAGTTCACCCTTAATGAAGCGTCGGCGGGTAACTTTAGGATTCACGAAATTGACCTCTCTGACTGAGAGTACTGATAAGAATGAGTGCTCGAGACTAACTTTGACCGAATCCTAGAATTGCAGGATTCAACGGCATCATTGCTGACACGAGCTTTTAGTTAAAGCTTCTGTTCTTTGAGTGTCTTGATCTTAGAATATCTAGACCGGACAATCGTTCTGAGATTACGACTATCTATAACAGAAATCAAACGCTATGGGTTGACGCTACGGGGATCTGGAGTAGTGGGGAGTGTCAATCTAGCCCTGCCAAACTGGCTGGAAGACAGCAATTCCATACGAGCTGAATTCAGGCATATTCGCCGGCTAGCACAACCGCTTTATCCCTTTCTCGAAGACAGCGCGGGCTAAAGAGGCCGGAAACGTTATTTTTGATCCATGCATCCAGCTTCTTTGCCTTGAATAAAATTGTACTGCTGCATTGATTAAGCCATTATTCATTACGCCAATTCGATTGGATTCATGGAACAACTGATGAAGAAACAGTGTTCGCTGCTGCTACTATTGTGGTTTTCACTACAGACTTCCCAATCGGGGCTGGCTGCTGAAGACTATGATGTTCCGCGCACTGAGTGGGGGTTACCCGATCTGCAGGGGGTTTGGAATTTCTCATCCAATGTCCCGATGCAACGCCCTGAGGAATTCGGAGAGCGCCAATTTCTCACCGATGATGAAATCAGCGCAGCACAGAGCCAACGCTTTAGTCTGGGAGCGGCAGATGCGCCGACACGGTCGGCATCCGGCGTTGAAGCTTTTTACAATGACACCATCTGGATGGAGAAAATTCGCGGCGAAGGCAACGTGCGCACTTCGCTTATCATCTTCCCACCGAACGGTCGCATTCCTGAACTTGTCGAGGGCATACAGAATCAACCCGGCGGAGAAATAGAGGCGGTTGGAGAACGTCCGGTGAGATTTGTCATTGGCGGCATTGGCCGAGATGGCCCGGAGGATCGCGGTCTTTCGGAGCGCTGCCTCGTGGGCTTTAACGCTGGCCCGCCGTTATCACCTAGCGTGTATAACAACAATTTGCAGATCGTACAGAACAAAGATCATGTGGTGATCCTGACCGAGATGGTGCATGACGCTCGCGTTGTTAGACTCGGAAAGGGCCCTGCTCTGGATGAGAATGTAGATCTCTGGTCAGGGGACTCACGCGGTCATTGGGACAACAATACGTTGGTAGTAGTAACGCAGAATTTTAACGGCTTAA
>JAPKBI010000021.1 GCA_028823475.1 Halioglobus sp.
CTAAAATCTCGCTAATTCAATACAACCTATAAATCACGAAAATTAGGTGCGCGTTTTTCGATAAACGCCGTGATCGCCTCGATATTCTCCGGTGAACCCGCCTGTCGCGCCATAGCTGCCTGCTCAGCGTTGATCGCTGCATCAATGGCATCGAGATGATGCAGGCGCAGAGAGCGCTTGATTTCGCGTAGCGAATTCACCGGCCATTGGGCAATTTCCTTCGCTTTAGACAATGCATGCTCGAACAAATCAGCATCGGGCAGCACATCCGCGGCGATACCCACGTTAAGCGCCTTGTCCGCGTTGACCCATTCGGCGGTATAAAATAACTCCGCCGCCCGCTGTGCACCAATGTTGGCCTGCAACATGTAACTACTACCCCACTCCGGCACTAAACCGAGGTTGGCGAAGGGCAGCCGCAGGCGCAAGCTTTCCCCTACATACACAATATCAGCATGAAATAGCACCGTAGCACCGCCACCGATAGCAACGCCTGTCGCCGCAGCCACAATGGGTTTATCAAACTCGACCACCGCCCTCGCTGCAGACTCAAAAGGGTGCTCTTCTCCGTCTGCCACTTCTCCAAAGCTAGACAAATCTACCCCTGAGCAGAAATGATCGCCAGCACCACATAATAATACACAGACCACACTGTCATCTGCCGCAGCAGCTCGGAAGGTTGCTCTGATTTCAATCCACATCTGCGTGTTGATCGCGTTCTTTTTTTCAGGGCGGTTCAAGGTCACAACCAGAACGCCATCGCGGTTATCAGTGAGTACTAGATCAGTCATGCGAATACCTATTTACATCAAGAATGGAAGGCCACTGCATCGTTAAGCCCAGCGCGGTCAGTCACGCAAGCATTGGCCGGAGCATCAGGGTCTGGATAGCCAAAAGACAGCCCGAACACCAGTTTATTACTGGCCTCTATTCCCAACTGCTCGCGCACAAAATCGGCCTGGAAACTGAGTGCAGTCTGAGGACAACTGCCCAAGCCATGAGCCGTCAGCGTCAGCATCAACGTCTGGGCATACATACCCAGATCTGCTGCCTCACGCAGGCCAAACGGTTCTGGCAGAAACAAAAAGGCAACATGAGGCGCATCGAAAAATGTAAAGTTACGCATAAACTGCTTATTGCGGCCCTCCTTATCCTGACGGGTAATGCTGACTGAATCATACAACGACTGCGCCGCGCCGTACTGCCGCTCCTTATAAACGCCTGTATAAACACCGTCATAGGGAAAGTCCATACTGAATTCGCCCGCCATAAAACGTTCTGGCATGTCGGCTCGCAGCGCCTGCAATTTATCGCCCGACGCCACATGGACCACCCAAGGCTGCGTATTGCAGTTACTGGGCGCACACTGGGCAACAGAAAATATCGTTGCCAGCGTATCGGTATCAACCGACTGGGGTAAAAACGCACGCAGTGAGTGGCGCGAAGCGACAATATCGTCAAAAGTTGTGGCTCTGTCGCTCATGATTCCTCTCGTATTCCTCCTCTCAACCGCCGCGGCCGCCATGGCTCACACCGATCTGACTTGCTATGGCGTAGTAGAGAAATATCTCTACTACCTACCAAATAACCTACTCGCCGGTAAAATTCGCCTTGCGCTTTTCCTTGAAAGCTTTCATTCCTTCCCTCGCATCGGCCGAGGCAAAAACCGGATTAGCCAGCTCGTCAGAAGCCAGCATGGCGTCCTCTTCCGACATGCACTCTTGATGCTCGCGCAGTGACCGGGTGACGGCGCGCACAGCGAGGGGACCATTCGCACAAATCTTAGCGGCATATTCCTTAGCCACTGCTAATGTTTTTCCCGCTGGTACGACTTTGTTGATCAAACCAAAATCTAGTGCCTGCTGCGCGGTGATGTGTTCACCACACAACAATATTTCTGCAGCCAGGCAGTAGGGGATCTGGCGGCGAAGACGAACCGTAGAACCAGACATGGGATACAGTCCGCGGGCGACCTCGGTGACGCCAAAAATAGAATTCTCAGCACCAATACGGATATCCGTACCCTGTAGAATTTCGGTGCCACCCGCCAACGCATAACCTTCCACGGCAAGGATCAACGGCTTGTTAGGCCTATTGTCACGCAACAAGGCCTGCCAGTGTATGTTCGGTACAGTGCCCATCAGCTCCATAAATTCCTCTGTCGAGCGGTGCTCACCGTCTGCCCCTGCCTTGAGATCCATGCCCGCACAAAAAGTATCACCGTTAGCGGTGAGGATGGCACACATCAGTGAGTCGTCCTCCTCCAGCAGGCGCCAAGCTTTGTACATGCCCAGCAGCATTTCGGGACTAAAGGCATTCTTGGCCTCGGGGCGATTAAGTGTAACAATTAGGACACTACCTTCCTGCTCTACTATGCAGTTTTTAGTGCTTATATCGAGTTCTGCCATGTTTTCACTACTCTTGATTATTGATTACGTCAGTGTTGCTCGCTTGAGTTAATTTATGCAGCAGAATCGGGCCGGCACGATTCGCAGTTTTTCTAACCTCTAAACCGCGATGATCACACAACTTTAAATTCACCCGAAAGGGCAATTTCCTTGGCCTTCGGATACGCCGGCTTGCCACTAGGCGCACGCGGAATTTCTGTCACGATATGCAGTTCACGTGGCACCTTGTAACCGGCCACATGTTTACGCGTCTCTTGCTGAATGGAATCGAGGCTCACGCTGCAATGATTGCGGGTGGCGATCACTGCTGTGACTTTACTGCCGAAACGATCATCTGGGGTATCGACAACCAAGCAGTCGAATACATCTGGGTGTGCCTTAATAGCCTCTTCCACTTCTTCAGGAAAAATCTTCTCACCACCGGAATTAATACAATTGGAACCGCGTCCGTAAACCGTAATCGAACCGTCGTCTTCAAGGCGTGCCTCATCGCCTGTGAGCAGCCAAATTTTACCGTCGATTTTTACAAATGTCTTAGCGGTTTTGACCGGGTCATTGTAGTAACCCACTGGGATAAAACCGGAACGGGCAAAGATCCCTGTCTCACCTGGCTTTACTGCAGCATGTGGCTTACCTTCTTCATCAGTGATCACATCCATAAAATCAGACTGGACCACGTTACCCAGCCCTTTTGTCTCTGATTTTTTCTCACCGCTATCAAAGCCCATATTGCCGGCCTCTGACGAACCGAATGAGTTCATGATCATAACGTTAGGAAAACGCTGCTTAAACTCTTCCTGCTTGGAGGCTGAAAATACTGCACCACCAGACCCAACACTGAACAGGCTGCTCAGGTCCCAACGGTCAGGATGCTCGCGCAAAGCGTCGAGCAGCGGGATTCCCATAGCATCGCCAACAATGGACAGAGAGTTCACCTTCTCTTGCTCCACGATGTCCCACACTTGACTGCCGTCGAGTGAACGATGGGGATTGAGTACCACGCAGTTACCACCCAACATCTGGATGATGGCATACCACCAGCAAGCGCCGTGCATGAGTGGCGCCAGCGCCATACCGACGATAGCGAAATCACCGACACGCCCAGCGATCTGGTCCGGCTCGGTAATCGCGCCATCTGGATGAAACCAACCACCGCCGCCTAATGCGGCATAGAACAAGTTCTTGTGCGGCCACATCACGCCTTTGGGCATGCCAGTAGTGCCACCTGTATACAGCAGAAACATGTCATCGTCGGCTCTCTCGTCAAAATCACGCGCAGCTGACTGGCCTTCCATGGACGCTTCGTACTCAATGCTGCCAATCAATGTCGGATCGCAACCTGACTCATCCATCACGCAGATAAACGTCTTGAGATCTGCAGCCGAAGCACGCACCTCATCAATATGCGGAATGAACTCCTGATTATGAATGCACGCCACCATATCCGCATTATCGAAGATATACAGCAGCTCTTCTTGCACATAACGATAGTTGACGTTAATCGGCACTGCACGAATTTTGAAGCAGGCCAGCATCCCCTCGAGGTATTCATTACAGTTGTATAAGTATAACCCAACGTGATCGCCTGGCCCGACGCCTTCAGACGCAAGATAGTGCGCTAACTTGTTCGCTCGCTGATCCAGCTCTTTGAAGGTAGCACGCTGATCACCACACACCAGAGCACTGCGGGCAGGCACCTTGTCTGCCACTAACTCATACAGATCCGCAATATTGTAATGCATTGCCATACTCATCTTTCTCCTGTGTCTCTTACGGTTTCTCGGAACCTACAACCCACATGGCGTAGAACTGCGCACCACCACCATACGCATGGCCCAGTGCTAGTTTTGCGCCCTCGACTTGGTGAGCTCCAGCATCGCCTCGTACCTGCCGCGCCGCTTCTGCGAAACGGATCATACCGGACGCGCCGATCGCATTAGACGACAGTACACCCCCGGAACAGTTCCACGGTATATCGCCGCCTTCATCCAATGAGGTCGCGCCTTCCATGGTCAACTTCCAGCCTTCACCTTCCGGCGCAAACCCAAGGTTCTCCAACCACATAGGCTCATACCAGCTAAACGGCACGTAAACTTCGGCACAATCGAGATCTTTGCGTGGATTGGTGATGCCCGCTTGCTTGTAGACATCCGCAGCACAATCGCGACCAGCCTGCGGATTAACCTCATCGCGACCAGCATACATAGTTGGCTCTGAACGCATGGCAACACCGCGAATCCAGGCGGGCTTCTTAGACGCTTTGTCCGCCAGTTCTTCATTAGCAATAATCATTGCACACGCGCCATCAGACGAAGGACACGCCTCAAGAAAACGGATCGGATCCCAAAGCATGAACGACTCTTCCACTTCCTGCATAGTAATATCCGGTTTCTGCAAATGCGCCAACGGGTTGCGCGCACCGTGCAGACGGTCTTTCACCGCCACCTTGATACCCACATCATACGGCGCGTTTGAGCGGCGCATGTATTCGCGAATAATCGGCGCGAAATAGCCACCTGCACCCGCGTTAAGATGAGTGGAAAAAGGTTGCGGATTTGATAGCGCCCACATCGCATTAGATTCAGACTGCTTTTCGAAAGACACTGTCAAGACGCGCTTGAACATGCCGCTTTGCACGTGAGATGCGGCCACCAGTGCGGTTGACCCTCCTACAGACCCAGCGGTGTGTACCCGCAGCATAGGCTTACCATTACAGCCCAATGCATCTGTCAGATAAGCCTCTGGCATAATAACGCCTTCGAACATATCGGGAGCCTTGCCGAGAATCACTGCATCGATATCGTCCCAGGTCAGATCCGCATCCTGCAGAGCGTTCACTGCCGCCTCACGAACTAAACCGGCAATTGACACGTCCAATCGCCTGGTCATGTATTTGGTCTGGCCAATGCCGACCACTGCTGCCAAATTAGCCATTACGCTTTCTCCAATACAGTTACCAGATTGTGCTGCAGACAAGGGCCCGACGTTGCGTGAGCAATACCACGCTGCACCTCACCACTGACAATACGGTTAAAGACCTCGCCGATACGCGATAGGCCAGACGCCATCATCAGGTTCCCGGCAAGCACACCGCCACTGGGATTAATAAGGGTCTCATCTCCCAAGCCAAGCGCCCGGCTGAGAATAATTTCCTGATGACTGAACGGCGCATAGAGTTCTGCAACCTCTACCGGGCCTGCGCCCATACCCGCTCGTTTTGCTGCGGTGCGTGTAGACACTGAATCAGTGAGGTCACGCATCCCGAGGTTGTGGGTTTCAATACAGTGATCGATGCCACTGATAATCGCGTATGGCAGGCCCCACTCCTTTGCCTTCTCAACAGTCGCGATGATCATCGCACTGGCCCCGTCTGACACCGGGCAGATATCAGCCTTACGCAGCGGTGACAGATACATTTCCTGTGCCAGCACATCATCAGGTGCGACGTCGCCCGCAAGTTGTGCGTGCGGATTATTCATCGCGTTACGACGTGACTGCGATACCACTTCAGCCATATCACGCTCCGTGATCAAGCCCTGATCCAGCATTAAACGCGCCTGCAGCGCAGCCAGCGAAATGCTGTCGACCCAAAGGGGCGCAAGGTAATAAGGGTCAAGCTGCTGAGACATGACAATAGGCAGTTCACCCGGTGAAGACTTACCGAAGCCATAAATCAGCGCAGAATCAGCATGACCCATCCGAATTTTCAGTATCGATTCATACAGCGCCCATGCCGCATCCATCTCAACATGCGACTCCTTGATCGGAGGCACAGCACCCAGGGCATCAACACCTGCCACAAAGGCAAAGGCTGCACCCTGCAGATAGTCGCAACTGCCGGAACAGACGAAACCCACGTCCTGAGCATTGTTGATGCCCACCTGCTGAAAGATACGGCTCAGCACAGGCATAATCATCTCAACTTCGTTCACCGCTCCGGCATCAGACACGCTGTTAGACTGCTGGAAACCCACTATTGCAATTTCTTTCATAGGTTAGCCCTCCTGACCGTTTACAGATAGTTTACCGATCTGATCCACCGGCACATTGGGCTCATCGATCGGCCTGTAATATCGGATATTGTCCATAGCAAAACCCCATTCCTCTTTCGGCTTCCACACCGCTTCCACGCGCGCTCCGATATGAACATCCTCATTGACGCACTCACTCATCAGATGAATGAAGGAAACATTGGCGCCATCCGGTACCACGTTGGCAATAATATAGGGCGGCTGAATCGGGTTATTGGGGATAGGGATATAGACAATGGTGAATGACTGTACCGTCGCTTTATTGGACAGCACGACCTCCTCTTCAGTGGCCACGCCGCAACCCCCGCAAGAGCCTCTGGGCGGCACATAGACCGCAGAGCACTTGGGACAGCGCTGACCTGTCAACACGCCCTTTTTGATCTGTGCGAGAAAACGCGCCGGCGCCGCGCCTGCGGTAAAATTATACTTGAGATACACTGGCGCTTTTACGACAGTCACTACTTCCTGTTCTTCACTCATAACGTGTCCTCCTAAACCAATTCGAAGCAGCGAATATCGGTAATGTAGCCGATCGTTTCATCCGCCCAGACCACCTGCACACGAGCGCCAGTCGCGATAGCATCCTCGCTTGGAGCAGCCACGCAGTGGATCATAGGCACGTCAGCGCCGTCGAGTTTGATCATCGCCCAAGCGAAGGGCACATCCATGGGATGGGCTTCGCGAGGCTCCTTAACCCAGGCAAAACTGACGATCTCCCCCTGCTGACCAACGTCGACGAACTCACTGAGCTCTTCCGCGGTGTTGGGGTCGTACTCCATGGGCGGCACCACGACTCTGCCATCACTGGCCTTGATGCCAACGATGTTGCGGTTTCTGAGCTCAGTCAGGAAGCGGCCAATCACCGGACCGGTCGAACGGGTATAGGTATAGCCAAGCTCAAACGCCTGGTTGAGAACTTCTGGTTGCGACACGGTCACAGCCCTCCGTGGTGAGGATAAATTCAGGCCCGATAGTATCAGTGAGCTGTTCTTTCTTCTCAATGACGCAAAGGATCATGTGAACATGACATTTCAGATCATCGGATCACTTTCCGCGTGATAAGGTTGCTTTACGTATACCAGCGGAAGCAAAATACGGGTACTCGTTGTCCCAACAGTAGGAAATCGTCGATAATGGCGACATCAACACCACCTAACAGAGATAAACCAGGAGCAACACTATGTCAGTCTCAGCAGCAGGATATTTGAGAATTGCATCAACAGACACTGCAGCATGGATGGACTTCGGCACCACGGTACTGGGGCTGATGGACGCGCAGATTGCGGACGACGCCGGCGCCCAATTTCTGCGCATGGACGACCATCCCTTTCGATTCATGATTGAGTCGAGTGATACGGATCAACTGATCGCCACTGGCTTGGAATATCCATCCGAAGCGGCGTGGCAAAGTACGCTTGATGAACTCACTGGCGCGGGCCATGCCGTTGTATTGGGCTCTGCCGAGGAGGCTCAGCGTCGCTGCGTAAGCGCATTCGCTACCGTTCAGGATCCTGCTGACAATACGTTAGAACTTTACTGGGGTCGGAAACTGGACTACGTCCCGCTGGTCTCTCCCGCCGGCGTCTCTGGCTTTGTTACCACCTACCAGCAGACAGGCGACATGGGCTTTGGCCACTGCGTACTCCCTGCCCCGGATATTGAGGCGACCACCGCGTTTTACACGCAGTTTATCGGCACCGGCCTTACCGATACCTTGTACCCACCCGGAATGGACGGACTCAAAATCAACTTTATGCATGCCAACAATCCGCGCCAACATTCCGTTGCCCTGCTCAATGGCCCTCACCCTCTGGGTGTCGTGCACATCATGGTGGAGGCAGAAACTATGGATGAGGTAGGCGCTGCGATGGATCGCGCGAAAAAAGCAAATTGTCACTTTCTGGCAACTCTGGGTCGCCATGTTAACGACAATATGTGTTCTGTCTACATTCTCGCACCCGGCGGTATTGCGGTAGAGTATGGCTACGATGGTCTTCTGATCGACTGGGAGAACTATGTGCCTACTGTCAGTATCGAGGGCGACCTGTGGGGCCACGAATACCGCTTTCCGGGCATGGATGAATAGCCCGTTTCAATAGGAGGCTGGACAGCGATGCCAAACCCTATCAAGTGTGCTCGCCTCTATGCGGATGCGGACGGCCTTTCAATGCCGATGTTTTGGCGGTTACGATTTCTTTGGAGTAGGTGTCCCTCCCTAAAGTCACCGATGACGTAGGTTGCGTCACGCCAGCCCTTTTATTTGTCTTGCAATTAGACCGATGGCATGACGATTCAATAGTGCCCGTTCAGGCATGACGCGCAGAAGTCGATGGTCAGAATCCACAGCGTCTGCTCGTCAGTGCTGGCCCAGATAGCGATTGAGAATCCCCTGCCACTGGCTGTCACTGGTATCAGCCAGCAGGGTCTGATTGAGTTGTTCCTTATGCGCAAAACTGGCCTTCATACCAAAAGCATAATACTGCATTTCGATAGACTGCCTCAGAATCTCGATCCCCGGGGCAGCATCCTTCAGCAGGTAACGCAGCAGAGCTTCGTCGTAGATCAGCGCATCCGCTTTATCCTCTCTTAGCAGTGCCAGCCCCTCGGTGGCTGTCGCGACCGACTGCATGCGAATACCGCTCTTACGCAAAAATTGCTCGCCGGTAGAACCACTCACAGCGACCGACCTTACCCGATTTAGATCCTGAACGCCGCGCACCATAGTATTCAGCTGATTAACGGTCAGCGATGCCGCAATACTGGCGGTGAGACCAGAAATCATGATGATGCTGGCGAACATCCAAATGGTGGCCAAGGCTCGGCCGATAAAAGTCACGGGGGCCTTGTCGCCATAGCCTACCGTCGTCATGGTCACTAAAGACCACCAGAAACCGCTGCCGATGCCTTGCGTAACGGAACCACCGAATGACTGAGGATTGCGTTTACGCTCGACTAGCCATAGCAACGCACCCACTGCGAGCAATAACAGCAAAAGCGCAGCGACTGTAGTCAAAAACGCTGGCGATAAAAGCTCCTTCAGCACACCCCGCCAGTTGCCATATTGCGCTGGGGTGGCGATGGCCAGATGCGTAGAATAAAACGGGGCACTGAAATCCATCACCGCTTCCCGTTCTGGCGTCATCGATAGCGCTCCCAGCGCGACATCGATACTGCCCGCCTCCAAGGCTTGAATCTGCGCGCGGGAACTATCCATGACCACCCATTGGGTTTGCCACCCCAAGCCCACCGCGATACGCTGCCATAGTTCCACTGAGATTCCAGTCCAGCCACCCTGCCCGTCCGGCATGGCAAATGGCGGCACCGCCTTGATGCCAACGCGCATTGTTTCCGCTGGCGCCAGCACGGACCAGAGTAGTAGTAACAGTGCAAGATAGACGCGTATTCTCATAACTATTATCCTGGGCAGATTGTTAGCCGCCAAATACCTTAAATATCATAATGCCGATTGACACATCGATGCCATTAGATCCATCGACGGGACGCAACAGCCTGATGCCGGGGCCAAGCGATAATCCACTGCTGTAATCACGCTCGGCAGACAGCTCCAGTGCATACAGACCATCTTCATCGATGACGATATCCGCGAACACCGCCAGCTTAGCGTTGACAATATGCTTGGCACCGACTACGCCAGAAAAATCGACCGAGGAAAAGTCGCTGCCGTCTTCCGACACGGCGAGCGAGTTAAAATACACTGCGCCGCGCGCAGTGGATTTAGCAACGATACCGATCAGTGAAATTTCAGTATTTGCATTGGATTCATCATAGGGCACCTGCACCTCAACGACGGTTGACAAGGTCGGCAATGAACCATCATCAATCAGCCACCGCTGTTGCCAGCTGGCTGCGACCGATTTCTCTACGTCAATCTCGCCATCTAACGCTTTGACAACTGGCGCGAAAAGCTCAAATTGCGCCTGGCACCAGAACCCGGATGATGCCGGTACTCCGCTCACGCTTAATTGGTTTACAAACTTCTCTTCTTCAAAATTATAAGATGGCACTACGGTCAATTGTGGCAAACGTGGTGTTCCCGGCTGCCCGTCTATCAGTGTATTAAAACCGACGACTCCCTGCTGCGCTGCCACACCCTGTCCTGGGCAGGCATCGACGGCATATGCGACCTGAAAAGCAGCAGAAGCAGCAAACAAAAGGCTAGCAGCAACTCCATAACGCATCAGAAATTTCAGTCTCGATAATGTCACAGTAGAGACTCTAGTGGTTGTCGTTGAACCTGAATGAGAAATAGCATGCAGACAGTCTTTTTTACTGGGGACGGATTTTTTAATTCTCATCGCCCGTATGTTTATCTTTTTATGCCACAGACACATCTTGCAATGGGTAAATAACAGTATGTCAGACGAGGCGCTTGATGGCCAATAGACAATGATAGCGAACTCGCATTGCACAGAACAGAAATTGAGGAATCCCTCTCATACGCCCTACCACCCATATTGAAGATACTTAGACTGAGTGACACGGCCACTAGACAGCAGCGCGAATCGCATCTACCGAACCCAAGGTTTCCATCGCCGCATGCAGGCGCTCCAGCGACGCCAGCATATAATTGACCGGCTGCCACGCATCGCCCATCGCTAAAGTCACTGCCGACCCGACCCAGACATACGCTGCATGCCACTGGTATTGCTGCCACAGTTCCTGTGCAGACGGCGCTGACGCACCGAGTAATAGCAGTTGCTCTCGGTAGTAATTAAGCATCTCCGGACCCCAGGCTCGCTGATCTGCTGGCGCCAATACTCCTGCCAGAAAATAACTGATATCACGCATAGCCGGAGCCTTCGCTACAAGCGCCCAATCGAGAAAGCCCGGACCATCCGCGTCGAAGAACAAGTTGCCGTCGTGCACATCGCCGTGAATCAACGTTGGCTCTCCGCGATTCCACAGTTGGTGAATATCGTCGGTCCGGTCCAAATACAGCTCACCCATATCCCGAAAGATCGATGGCATACTAGCGGCATGCACTTGCAAAGCCTTCTCGATGAGCGGCAGCGCAATCTCATGTTGTACCGGTGGCTGCACCCAGGCGAGATCAAAATCAAACCGTGGTGAAGCCCAATACGCTGCATGGAATCGTGCGAACGCCGCAAGCACCTGCCGGACGTAGTTTTCGGAATAGCGTATTCTTGCATTTTTGAAAGTACAACCGCTGTCCTCCAGATGTTCCAGTAGCATAATGTATTCTTCACCCACGTCATCGCTGGCGGCAAAGTAGCAGCGCGGCACGCGTACCGGAATCTCAGTAGCGAGGGTCGTGTAAAAACGAGTCTCGCGCCGCCCCATACCGCTTGATGTCACAAAGGCTCGCTGCAACTCGTCCGCAGGGGGTAATTTCACGAACAGTCGAGAGGGAAGGTCCAGCGGTTTTTTATATTGTAGTTCCAGCACAGCGCGACCGGTGGTGCCGGTGTGAGTATCTATCACGGTATAACCGGAGACCGGAGCCCCCAGCGCATAAGCCAGCCACTCACACGAAAAATCATTTATATTTTTGGGTGTCACTAACATCAAACTCCACTTACTTTTTCGAACGCTGAGAGATGCACTAAAAGTGGCTATTCCTCAGCGCACCTCAACCGTCACTGGTATCCAACGATTGAGAATATAGCGCAGACTTCCACTGCCTTTCATTGTTTGCAGAGCGGCATTCAGCGATTGTGCTAAACGCTCATCGTCTTTGCGCACAGCCCACGCTAACTGTTCGTTAGTCAGTGGTGAATACAGACTGAGTAAGTCCTCATTGTCTTGCGACGTTGCAAGCTGCCAACTGGTGGGCGCATCATGAACGTAGAGATCAATTTCATCATTACGCAGGCCGTCAAAGGCGGCGGATGGGTCGCTAAAATAGCTAATCTGGGCTTCCTTGAGTTTAATCTTGGCAAATTCTGCTCCGGTAGTGCCTGGCTCTACACCAACACGCACACCCTTTCGATAGATAGACCAGGGCTGGGAAAACTGTCCCGCGTTATCCATCAGCATTATGGCCATCTGGCCAATCTCCATGTAAGGGTCGGCAAAGATGACCTGCTTGCCACGCGCAGGCGTTACGCTCATCCCAGACATTATCACGTCAATTTCACCCGCCTGTAGCGCTGGAATCAACTTTTCAAAGGGCATCTCCATCAATGTCATTTCCTGGCCAAGAATCGCGCCCACAGCCGTGGCGTTATCGGCCTCGATGCCAACGATGCGCCCTTCCTGTTTGTAGGCCAATGGCGGATAATCTGTCGAGATGCCAACCTTGAGACCACCTGCGGCGGCCCCTAGGGATCCGAAAAAGAACATTATTAAAAATAAAATTTTACGCAACATGGAACTCCCTCATTGGTCGTCGAAACCAATAATCCGTTGAAGGCGTTAATGTAACATTGCCCAATACTCCGATGGAAGCAATCAGGAAAGCAGCCACCATGCAACTCACATTTAACCATAAGACAGCCCTGGTAACCGGTGCAGACCGCAACACCGGCGCTGTGATCGCACGCACGCTTTCACGTAATGGCGTCTCTGTCATTGTCCACAGTAATCATTGTGATGGTAACGCCGCCAAGACCGCACAGACGCTGGAAAACAGTTTTTCTGTAGAGGGTGATATCGCCACCGAAGGCGGCTGTAAGGCTGTGCTGGAACAGTTGCAATCACAGGCACTGAGCGTAGACATACTAGTGAACAACTACGGCACCGCCACTTTCGCGAAGTGGGATTCTGCAAACACTGAAGACTGGCTGGATATGTACCAGAAGAATGTCCTTTCTGTGACTCGATTGGTGCAGGGTCTCGTACCGTCAATGAAACAACGCGCCTGGGGGCGGATCGTAAACCTGGGTACGATAGGTTCACATCGACCTGGCAAGATCATGCCCCATTATTATGCCTCCAAGGGTGCGCTGGCCACTCTGGGAGTCAGTCTGACGCAGGAGCTGGCAGGCACGGGGATCACCGTCAATACGGTGTCTCCCGGCCTGATTCATACGCCAGAGCTGGAGGCAGGATACCGTGTCAGGGCGCGCAAAAAAGGCTGGGGTGACGACTGGGAAGATATCCTGGCTCACATTGTCGCAGAAGAATTCCCCAATCCCTGTGGGCGCCTCGCCAGTCGCGAGGAAGTTGCTGATCTTGTGGCCTTTCTGTGCAGCGACAATGCCGGGTTTATCAACGGCCAGAACATCCGCATCGATGGGGGCGCCGTGTCTTATGTCTAATTGATACCTTAATCTCACTTCTGCACTTGACGCTGTATGAGGTATTTGACATGCTCTTTTTTGGTAAAGCTGTTCCACAAAAATTCAACTCAACAAAGGACTAAAAGTATGAAAACGTTCATCAGAGCAACTATGGCATTCGTTCTGTTCAGCCTAGCAAGCCTCACGGCTCAGGCAGATACATATTCTGACGCTATCGAAACCTTCAAAAACGCAGGTGCAAGCGCTACCTTTTTTGATAAGAGCGTCGGTTACGCTGTATTTCCCACCATTGGAAAAGGTGGAATCGGTATTGGTGGGGCTTTTGGCGAAGGAAAAGTCTATCGGGAAGGCGCCGTCATTGGCACTTCTGATATGACTCAAGTGACCATTGGGTTTCAGCTTGGCGGGCAAGCTTTTAGTCAAATTATCTTTTTTGAAAATGAGAACTCACTGGTCAACTTCATCGCAGGAAACTTTGAATTCAGTGCAGATGCCAGTGCCGTCGCAATCACAGCTGCGGCCTCGGCAGGCGCCAATACTGGCGGTGGTGCATCAACCGGTCTTAGCGGCGGCAAGAATAATGCCGATACAGATTCACTGGGGGGCTACCGCAAGGGTATGGCTATCTTCACTATCGCCAAGGGTGGCCTGATGTATCAGGCGACACTGGGTGGACAGAAGTACAGTTACACGGCTCTATAAGCGATAGACGGGTATAGTGAAGGCCGCAACAGCAACGTTGTGGCCTTTTTTTATGCGTCGATCCAACTCGTTCGGCTCACCACGTCTCACCCAAAGGTCGACTGACAACATCAATGATTCCAGTGGGGCGCGCGTGCCAGCGCCAGCAAGCAACATCGCAAAGTCCGTCCGTTACAGACGCTGCACTGTACCTTTATCGCCGTCCAACCGAATGTGATCTCCGGTGTTAAAAAAGCGTGTTCCCTCACGGGAATTGACTATGCACGGTAGTCCATACTCTCTGGCGATCACGGCGCCGTGAGACACTGAACTTCCAAGATCCGTCACCAGACCGCCAATCAAACTAAAGTAGGGTGTCCAGCCAATATCGGTTATCGGTGTAATCAAAATTTCTCCCGGCTGCAGTTTGGCCGCTTCCGCCAATGTTATCGCTACACGCGCAATACCCTCGACAATGCCGCGCGACGCTGGACGACCCTGTAATACACCGTCAGTAATCGTTGACTGTCGCGCCTCCATTGGCTGTGGCAAGCCGACCGAAATTTCCGGGAATTCAAATTGTTGCTGGTAGATTAGCGCCTCTCGACGCGCAATGGCTCGGTCTACTGCGGCAGGCTCAGGGCATGCGATAAAGCCCGGCAACTCCTTCACACTGAAAAAATTCACCAGGTCAGCGTCAGGTAATATGCCCTCTTCTTGCAACAGCTTGCCGAGATGCCGAAAAGCGGACTTGAACCGATGAGCAACCTCTACCAATTGAGACTTAGTATGCTCCCGCCGACGAATGGCGTTGTGTGCCTTGGGCAACACCCAACGAAGGCCGCGACTCAAACTGGATAAATCAATATTGGCAGTGACTAGGGACTTTCGCCCACCGGTGACAAAACGGGCATGTACGGACGCCTGCATACTTTGGATAAGTGGCGAGGGGTCATCGCGCCATGCCGGATCACGCATACAAAGTTCACGGTATCCTCGATGTCCGTTGTCAGACAGAAAAGTCGCGAATATCGGCGCCAATGTCGGTTCGTTACGCAACCAGGACAGCGCATCCGCAACCGTTGCCTGCTGAAAAGCTTGCTGCGCGTCGGGATGCTCCACCACGCGGTCAATTAAGCTATCCAGCTGCTCCAGCATCACCGCACTCTCTACTCCGGTAGCGCCGGCCAACAAACGCACCGCCTCACCCTGTTCTTCACTGGTGCTATCATTGGATTTGCTGGACACCATATTCTCTACGATTGTGCACAGAAAGCCCGATAATGCCGACGACTGAATATGCACCGCCATCGAGTGGTCAAAAAATTCAGACTTTTCCTCCAGTTCCCGCCACATCGCCTTACTGTCGACTCCATTATGAATAACAAATGCGTCGAGCTCTTCACCGAATCGGTCAACGACTGCAGGAGCGCGCAGGCAATAGACCAGCAGTTTCCCCGTATTTATCACCCGACGTAAAAAGGGCTGGGGGGGGAAAGCCTTCAGCTCCGGAATGATACGCCCACATAGCGCCTGCCCTGTTTGCTCCACCGTAGAACCCAGCACGGCCGAAGACATCACAGCGCTGCCCGACATATTTAAAAGCAGATGCCCATAAGCCCAGGCCGTCACTTGCCAGTCCTTGTCAATATCGGGCCTGGCGCCCACAATCACCTGCATGTGCTGCAGACCGTAATCGATACCCCACCCGGTGAAGGACCCTGTCAAAGGACATACAGCACCGGGCATCATCTCGCTCACGTTGCTAATCGTTAGCACATCATCTGGACGCGGCAACACGGTATCAAATTCGTTGAGATCTTCGGGTAAGGTGGTAATGGCCCTAGCCTGCAACCAATATAAGGTGCCATCCTGGTCTATTGCCCATTCTAGGTCCAATGGCTGACCTTCGTGAGCTGCGGCCGCCCGGGCGCCCTTCGCTATCAACAATATTTCCTCATCGCTAAGTAACGCGGTAGCGGCTGTCAACTGCCGTCGCACGATGCTGCCGCTGCTATGCACACCGTAGTGGTCGGGGGTAGCCTCACCACTCACCAGAGCCTCTCCCAGACCGGCAACGGCATCAATCACTAATAGATCACGCCTAGCGCTCACCGGATCTGCGGTAAATACGACGCCAGCGGCCCTGGCGTTCACCATCGCTTGCACCAC
>JAPKBI010000239.1 GCA_028823475.1 Halioglobus sp.
TGTCCTCCATAGATGCCGCTTTTTCCAAACGCTGCTCTGGCGGCAACTCCTGAATCTCCGTCCACCAGCTGCCCAGTTCGCCGGTATTTTCTCCGGCTTGCTCTCGTAGTAGTAGAAAATCATAAGCAGCCCTGAAGCGACGGTGCTCGATCAGCTCCACGGCCTTACGTCCTGTCCGTCGTTGCAGGCGCAGTTGAAACTCCCAGATTTCTCGCATTGGCTGACTGAAGCGACGGGGAATAGAAATGTGCTTAACTGCTTCTGTAATTGCGCTGTGAGCCGCACTGTGCATTGCCACCATCGGTGCCTCACCGCTGCTTTCAAGGACTCCAAATTGCTTGCTGACAATTGGCCACAAGAGGGCCGCGAGAATAAAAGCCGGTGTCACATGCTTGCCCTCGGCAATACGCTCGTCGGTATTTCCCATGGCCGCCTGAACCAATGTCAGTGCTTTGTCGTCCTGTTGGATGCATTTGCTGGTGCCCGGAAACAGGTATCGCAGTAGGTCGTATTCCAGAAGGTTGTCCAGTGTTTTTGCAGCGCTTCCTGCGAGGAAAAGTTTCAGGAACTCGTCAAACAATCGCGCGGCGGGAATCTCTGCGAGCAGGTGCGCACAGCGAGGAATAGCCTCTGCTGTCTGTTGATCAATGCTGAAATCGAGTTTAGCTGCGAAACGAACCACACGTAACATACGCACGGGATCTTCTGTGTAGCGCTGCTCCGGGGTGCCGATAATACAAATAGTGCGGTTTTCGAGATCTTTAAGACCGTGTAGGTGATCGAACACTTCGAACTTACCGGAATCGTAGTACAGGGCGTTTACGCTGAGATCGCGTCGCGCAGCATCTTCTTCCAGCGTGCCATAGACATTATCTCGCAGTAGAAGGCCACTGGCAGACTGTCGGGAGTGGTTGCCCCCTTTCTCATCTTGTTGGCCCTCATTGAGTTTGGTGTCGTGATGGCCGCGGAAGGTGGTTACTTCGATGATCTCACGACCAAAACGCACGTGTACAATTCGAAAGCGACGACCAATGATGCGGGAATTGCGAAACAGTGCCGTTACAGCCTCTGGTGTCGCATCCGTTGCGATATCAAAGTCCTTGGGACGCCCGCCGAGTAACAGGTCGCGAACTGCGCCCCCAACGAGATAGGCTTGGAAGCCACCGCTGCGTAATCGCGACATGACCTTGAGCGCACCGTCGCTAATATTTTTGCGGGATATACAGTGTTGATCCCTAGGGATTATGTCCAAACGAATAAGAGCCTGTTGAGGATTTTCTACCGGAGTCAAGTCTACCACAGAAGTAATCGCGGTGCCGCTGGGTGGGCGAGCAAAGTGAGCTCAAAAGAAAGGGGAAACAGTGTTTCCCCCATCCAGATCTTCCTTTAGGAATTATTTTTATTTCTGTGTGTTGTTATTTTTATTGAGATGATCAAAACAACGTCAGTTTTGAATGCTTTACTGCCTCCAGGGGCCTAAAAAGTCGCTTTGCCAGTCGCTGCATCGATCTTCGGCCACCGCCTTTGGGCATCGCGTAATACGCAAGACAGGAAAAATGAAGGGAAGATATCTTCCCCCATCCAGATCCATATCAGGCTTTGTTATTTTTATTGCAGCAGTTATTATTTTTATTGGTCTACCGGATAATAAGAAGCAAATTTCATGCCAACTTAAATTAATTTATTATAATCAATGGGTTATGATTTATGGCGTATGCTGGGTCCAAGAGGAAAGCCCTTTTTGTTACTAAAATACTCCCGTTTGAGGTGTACGTTCGCGCTTGGGTAACGGTTATTTGTTCTCAGTAGCGGTGATCTTGGTTCGGTTATTCACATTGCCCTTATTTCTAGGCATGCCAAATCGTTGGCGGCGCTCCCACAGGCATTTGCGGCTGACACCTAACTTTTGCGCCAGCTCCGTTTCACTCATGGAATCCTGGTGTTCCAGCACGAAGCGCTGAAAATAATCCTCCAGTGACAGGTTTTCTCCGGGGTCATGATTTGGCGTGGCGGCACTTGGGCTGATCGAAGCATTGGGGCTCTCCTGACCGCGAATACGGTTGATGTTGACCAGTTCGAGATCAATGCCGAGTGCTTGATTGTCGATTTCTTCACCGTTGGACAAGACTACTGCCCGTTCAATGGCGTGCTCCAGCTCTCTGACATTTCCCGGCCATTGGTAGGTTGTAATAGCTTGGATGGCTCGCGGAGACAAGCGCATAAGGCTTTTTCCGGAACGCCCTGTCTGGGTTTCCAGCATACGTTCGGCCAGATACAGGATGTCTTTGCCCCGCTCTCTCAGGGGTGGTAGCGCCAAGCAAAGGACATTTATCCGATAGAATAGGTCTTTGCGAAACAATCCGTCCGCTGCCAGACTTTGCAAATTACGGTGGGTAGCGCAGATCAGTCGAACATTGACCTTCCGCGAATGCACCGACCCTATGCGACGAATTTCTCCCTCCTGGATAAAGCGCAGCAGTCGTGCCTGCGCCTCCATGGGTAGTTCGCCAATCTCATCGAGAAACAGCGTGCCCCCATCAGCGGCTTCAATCAGGCCCATACGACTTGCGCTGGCACCCGTGAAGGCGCCCTTTTCGTAGCCAAACAGCTCAGACTCGATAAGCGTATCGGGGATTGCTGCGCAGTTGACCGAAATCATGATCTTATCGGCGCGCAGGCTACTTTCGTGTACGCTGCGCGCCACCAACTCCTTACCTGTCCCTGTTTCACCTAGCACCAGCACTGTAGAGTCAGTCGGCGCCATTTTTTTGATATGCTCAAAGAGCAACCGCATCGCGGGACAGTTGCCGATTATGCCGTCCACCGCAGAAAACGTTCCGTCGATAGTTGCGGGCTCTTTTGCAGGACGAGCGGTGGGGTGATCGGCAATGATACGTTGAACGGCGATGACCATATCGCCGTGATCAAAGGGTTTAGCGATATAGTCCACTGCGCCCATACGCATAGAATCTACAGCTGATCGCAGGCTGGCATAGCTGGTCATAATTAATACCGGTACATTCCCCGCTTTTTTAATCAGGTCGGTACCAGGTGCGCCAGGAAGGCGTAGGTCACTGATGACGAGGTCAAAATTGGTAAAAGTGTGATCTTTTTCCGCTTCCGGGACTGAGGCGGCCTCGCTGACCTGAAAGTCGTGTCGTTCCAGTAGGCGGCGCAAAGCAGTCCTAATGACGGACTCATCTTCGACAATGAGGATTTTTTGCATACGGTGTTACCTATGAGTCATTCCTACCCAACATACTACTCCCCAGTGGAATATTCCAGCCTAGGCGAACAGACGCGTCTTACTTAAGGTTACATTTCATAGTCCGGCCCGTAACAGGTGGACGATAAAGACAGGGTAACCCGAGTGCCGTATTGAACATCCGGGCTTACCGGACTCGTGAGATGAATTTTGCCATTCATGTCATCCATAATGCTAAATACCAGTGCCAGCCCCAGTCCGGTGCCGACACCGGGATCCTTGGTTGTAAAGAAAGGCTCGAAGACCTGGGCTTGCAGTGCCGGTGGAATACCGCTGCCGTTGTCTTCCACATCAATTTGCACTTGATCGCCACTTGCACTTGCACTGGCCCGTATGTGCACCTCCCCGTTGTTGTCACAAGCGTCTCTGGCGTTACCCAGCAGGTTTATAAACACCTGTAACAGGCGCTGGCTATCTGCCAGTACCAGTAATTCCCGGTCGCACTGATTGTCAAACTGCACCGGCTTGGCTTCTCTGTCTAAGGCCAACAAATGAATGGCCTCGTCCACACAGTCTGCTAGGTTAGCTGGCGCCAGTTTAGTCTTTTCCAAATATGAACCCGTGTGTGAAAAGTTCATCAGTGATTCTACTATCCGCGTGACCCGACTGGTTTGCTTGAGGATATCCTGCGCCATGGTGCGGATTTCCTTCGGGTCTGATTCGTACTCGAGATTTTGTGCAAGACACGCGATGCCAGTGACTGGGTTGCCGATTTCATGAGCGACACCGGCGGCGAGACGACCAATTGACGCCAAGCGTTCATTTTGTAGTAGTTCTTCTTCCAGTAATTCGATGTCGGTAATGTCCTCCACCATGATGACTGTATTGCT
>JAPKBI010000240.1 GCA_028823475.1 Halioglobus sp.
ATGATGTGGTTGGGTTGCCCCCGATTGTCATCAGTGTGAATGAATGTGACCCGCTGCGTGACGAAGGCGTAAATTTCTACCGCCTACTGATAAAAAATGGCGTTGACGCGCGTTGTCGGCAGGTGATGGGTACCATTCACGGGACAGAGATATTTCCGATGTGTTGCCCCGATATCAGTCGGGATACTGCCCGGGACCTAGCGGCCTTCTGCCGCGGTGAGTAAGTATAGCGTTTGCTCTGGTGGTGGCCAATTTTGGCCACTTTCACTGCCCACTATTGGATGATGATTGCGCATACGGCGACAAATTGTCCCCGCGCATTGTTTTGCCCAGGCATTGCTTCTTATAGATGCCGAACTATATTGCCGCGCGTTGGAAGCTGCTTTTTTAGGTTACAAATCAATAAAAAGGTCTTTCGCCGACACCGGCTTCTGGATTATCTTTAGATCAAGCAGCTGATCGCCCAGCGTCTGCCAGCGTGCCAACGTCATTTCGCCGATGCGTGCGGTGGTGTCAGTTTTTATCAATGATTGCTGCGCTTGCGCACTGTGCGTAAAAGTATCCGTCGACATTGCCTTATTGAGCGCCTGCATTGCATTATTGGTCTCTTCCGGTTTTTCCAGATAATCATTCCAACCACTGCGCACTGCGGCTATCATGCCTTTCACTTCAGATGGGGACGCTTCCCAGCGTTCACGAGTAGTAGCTAACACCGTGGTGTAGGGATTGTAGCCGGTATCGGCGACTAAAAACGTGTTGATTTTGAGTCCCGCCGCTAACGCAGTCAGCGGCTCGCTACTGATAAAACATTGCTGTGAAACCTTGCTGTCATTTTGAAAACTGCCGATGCCTCCGAGATATGGTGCTGTAAACACCTCAATAGGCGAGTACTCTTTCTTCAAATATTGACTGTAAGGCAGGCCGGCCTGCCACAATAAAACGCCATCGCTATGCAGGATTTCTTCGATCGATGTGAAGCCGCGCTGGGCATGCGTCATAATGGCTTGTGGGCTAATTTGAAAGGTGGCGAATAACGCGACGATATTGGTGGCACCGCGTGCATGTGCGATGACAACTTCATCCGCTGAAACAACCGCATAATCGATCTTCCCGGCAGCCAGCATTTGAATCGTTGGTGTGCCAGAACCTCCCTCGATAATTTTTACATCAAGGGTATTGTCCTGATAATAGCCCTGTAGTTGCGCGGCGTAGAAGCCTCCGAACTGTGGTTCAGGCTTCCAGTTCAATGCGAGAACCAGAGGTGCGGTCGACCCTATCTGCTGCGCTAGCAACTGGGTGCTCCAGGCAACGGCGAACAAAAACCCTAAAAATTTTCGCATTATTGTTTCCTTAAGTAAGGCCTGTGCCGAAAGAGTAGGCCGGTCACTAAATTGATGGTATAGACTAGTGACAATGCCAAACCGCTCGACATAAATACGCCACTGAACACAAGGTCTACACGCTGCTGAGTGCGCGCCGCATCAATTAGGCTCCCAAGTCCGCCGCCGGCAATAAATTCCCCGACAATGGCGCCGACCACGGCGAGTCCAGCAGATATTTTTATACCGGTAATGATGTAGGGAATTGCAGAAGGTATTTGCAATTTAAAAACCAGTTGCCACCGTGATGGCTTATACAATCTAAATAATTCCTTCAACTGGGGGTCGGTTTCTTGAAGTCCGGTTAACGTATTGGCGAGAATTGGAAACAACGACACAATGAAGGCTGAAGCATTGACCGTCGGCTGGCCATAACCGAACCAGATCACTAGGAGAGGAGCAATGGCAATTATCGGGACAGTTTGAAAAAAAATACAAAAGGGCAATACTGCGCGGCGTGCAATCGGGATCGAAAAAAAGATCAGTGCCGAGGACACGCCGATGATTAAACTCAATCCTAAACCCCAAAGAATTGACTGTGCGGTACTCAATGTCGCTGCGAAAATATCCGGCCACATTTCTAGCGTGGTATCAAAAATCTGCAAGGGAGAGGGCAGCAGATAGGACGCCACCCATTTCTGTGCGACGATTAATTGCCAAATTGATAACAGCCCTGCGAGGAAAATCCACGCTGGGAGTTTATCCTCTATCCATAGCCTTATTGTGGTGATCATTGCTTCGACTGGGCAGCGTTAGATTTTTTCATGCTGTCCTCCATGTCGCTAAATAGGCTGGAATATTCTTTCACTACATCGTTAAACGCCGGTGTCAATTTTAGGTGCTGATTGCGCTCTCTAAAGGGAACTGAACGAATGTCCCTAGCGGCTCCTGTATTATCTAGCAATAAAATTCGATCGCTAAGATAGACGGCCTCAGAGATCGAGTGGGTGACAAAAATATATTGCAGTTGCAAGCGCGCTTTCAACTCGAGTAATAAGTCTTGCATGTGAAAGCGAGTTCGCTCGTCGAGCGCGGCAAACGGTTCGTCAAGGAGAATAATTTTCGGTTGCGTGATCAGGGCGCGTGCCAGCGCAACGCGCATTTGCATGCCGCCGCTTAGTTGATCTGGGAAGTGCTCAAGACGATCGCCAAGTCCAATCTTTTGCAACAATTCGACTGCGCGATCACGTGCAGCGGGATTGTTTTCGGCAGTTAATTCCAGAGGTAAAAGTACATTCTCCAGGCAGGTGCGCCATGGTACCAAGCGCGGTTCCTGGAACACATAACTCATTTTCGCATCCAGTGCAGGATCCACGTGTATCGTACCGCTGCTGGGTTGTTCGAGACCCATGAGTAGGCGCAGCAGTGTGGTCTTGCCGCAGCCCGAAGGTCCGAGCAGACATAGGCACTCGTCGCTATCAAGCGTAAATGATAATCCGGCAAAGAGCGCTTGGGCATCGCTGGAAAAAGATTTTTCCAGCTGTTGAACTTCAATGGATGACATGTGATGCGCGCCGCTCGGGAGGTTTGCGATAACTGCCCTCAATTCTCTGCCAGAACCATGGCACAATCAATAGCGGGCTGATAGCGAGCGTGTACCAATCTCAGGCCGGCCCCCCGCAATAACAGCTATCGGCATGATTGATCTACGCGGCAGATTTCTTTTGAGGCTTCTGCTTCGTAACGGAGGCTATCGGTTTTCTGCTTCGTTTTTTCGCCGGGTTCTGGCTATTAGCCTTGCGTTGCGTCGTGGTATTGCGTGATGACTTTTTTTCCGGTGTCGTGCGCAACCAGTAGGCTTCATCCCTTTCGAAAGAGTGAAGTATGCCATCCAAGGTGCGACCAATACGGGTTGTGAGGTTGATGACGGGGACTTTGGGCCAGGTCGCCCTCTCTCCGGCTTTGATCAAATCCGTCATTTCTTCTTCAGACATCATTTTTAGCAGTTTGCCGAGGCTCGAAAGGCCATATCCGGGGAATATATTGATATCGCCGGTGAACTGCTGGTCCAGCAGTGCATTGATGGCATTCATGCCAGTGCCCATCTGAGGTCCCACTTTGCCATAACGTTGGAAGAAATCGAGATAACCTCGCACGATCTGTTTCGTCGCTGCCACCGAGGCATCCGAAACAATTTTCCGCAGTCCGGGTTTTGTGTTCGTTTCTCGGCCGAGCCCTGGCATGACCTGAGAGACGATGAAATGATTGACCGCGTACATGCGGGCGAGACGCTTGGCCGGTAAATCCTGGGAAAATGAGCCGTCTATCCAGCGACGGGATGGTAGGTAGGGCTTGATATCTCCGTCGGCATTGCGCGCCTCCAACTGCACCGGTTGAAAGACCCCAGGCAATGCTGTGGAGGCGAGCACCGCCGACCGGAGGGTGACATTGGGCGAAGCAATATGGTTTAACAGGCGCGATGTTTGGCGCGGTTCAGCGGGTGAAATAGAGATATTGATGCTGCGCCCGGTCTTCTCATAGGCCTCCTTAAACGTCATGTCGGGGATTAACTTGGCCATTTCCCGCTTGATCGCGCGCATATCAATTTTCTCGCTCATGCCAAAGCCGATTCTGATGCTGTCGTTGTTTTCGGTGAGCGCTCGCGCGAGTGTGTTGTTGTCGAATAGCGCCAGAAACTCCTCGTCACTGCGGGCCCCGACGATTGCGGCAACGAATGCACCCGCGCTCGCACCAGAAATTACTACTGGG
>JAPKBI010000022.1 GCA_028823475.1 Halioglobus sp.
CGCGGGTAAGTCGTGCCGCAGCTCGAAGAGTAGAAACGCCGGCAGAGCGAGTGACCCTTATTGACCTTCAGGGATCAGGTGACACGCCACAGGGAAAGTAATGTGTGCCCCCAGAGGTGCTAGCTAAAGCGAGAATTGATCGGGCGCCTAATACGCGGTTGACACAAAGGAGGTACTTTTTGCATAGTGCGCCCCCGATCGATTCTCGACACGATTTGGCGTGTCACGCAGCAGGCTGCCACTCGTCAGAGTGAAAAATACCAAAGCGCCATAAAGCGATTAACAAAGTAGGATTTACAATCCGGTTCCGCTATAATTCGCGCGTTTTTGTTGTTGCGATACGATTCGTATACTCAAAAATAGACAGTAACGGGTAACTTTCAGCAAACCGTACGTTCGAGTCCCCCCTCATAAGTTAGGCGCCGGCTCCGATTAATTGCTATTAGTCCTAGTCAAGGGACGACAGACTGCAGACTGCTGGTTAGGACATCACATTTTTTACTACATGGAGACACAGGAAATGGGTTTTAAGGCGAAGCGGCTGTGTAAGCTCGCGCTGGGTCCTGTGCTGTTGTTCATGAGCGTCAGTGCCATGGCAGCCGGCGGCGAGGCAAGCAGTATCAATATGACACCGGGAGTCACTGAACTCGGCCGGGAAATTTATGATTTGCACATGATCATTCTTTGGATCTGTGTGGCCATTGGAGTTGCTGTATTCGGAGTGATGTTCTATTCCATCATCTTTCACCGCAAATCACGCGGTGTAACACCGGCGACGTTCCACGAGAGTACGACGGTGGAAATTGCCTGGACGGTGGTGCCGTTTTTTATCCTGATTGCCATGGCGGTGCCGGCCACGACTACTTTGCTGACCCTTTATGATACGGATGATTCTGAGTTGGATATCTTGATAACCGGCTATCAGTGGAAGTGGAAGTATGAATATCTCAATGAAGAGGGCGAAAATGTTAGCTTCTTCAGTAATTTGCGCACGCCTCAAGCCGAGATTTACAACGATGAGGCCAAGGGGGAATACTATCTACTGGAAGTGGATGAGCCCATGGTTCTGCCTGTTAACACCAAGGTGCGTTTTTTGGTTACGGCGAATGACGTCATTCACTCTTGGTGGGTGCCTGCGCTGGCCGTTAAAAGAGACGCGATTCCAGGATTTATTAACGAAACCTGGGCGCGCCCAACCGAGCAAGGTATCTATCGCGGCCAATGCTCGGAGCTATGCGGCAAGTCACATGGTTTTATGCCCATCGTCGTTAATGTGGTCAGCAAGGAAGAATACGGTCAGTGGATTGCGGCAAAGCAGACGGAAGCGTCCGAAGTAAAGCAGTTGACCTCCCAAGACTTTACTTTGGACGAGTTGATGGTTCGCGGCGAATCGGTTTATGACATGAGTTGTCTGGCCTGTCATGGCGCGAAGGGCGAAGGCGGTGTGGGTAATGCCATCGCAGGCAGTTCAGTTGCGACTGGCGGTATCAACGCACATCTCGAAATAGGCATCAACGGCGTTCCTGGCACTGCTATGCAGGCTTTTGGTGGGCAGCTAAGCGACGTCGATATGGCCGCGGTGATCACCTATCAGCGCAACGCATTCGGCAACAACATGGGCGACAGTTTGCAGCCCGTTGATGTCTACAATTACAAAAAACGCTAACCAGAGGAGTTAACGATGGGCGATCATCATCACGGTCCTGCCAAGGGCCTTACTCGGTGGCTTTTCACCACGAACCACAAAGATATCGGAACCATGTACCTGTGGTTTTCTTTTTCCATGTTTCTGTTGGGCGGCTTTTTTGCCATGATCATTCGTGCCGAGCTGTTCCAGCCCGGCATGCAACTCATTGAGCCCGCCTTTTTCAATCAGATGACGACCCTGCACGGGCTGATTATGGTGTTCGGGGCGATCATGCCTTCTTTCGTCGGCCTGGCGAACTGGTTGATTCCGATGATGATCGGCGCGCCAGATATGGCGCTTCCGAGGATGAACAACTGGAGCTTCTGGATTCTGCCACCGGCCTTCTTGTTGTTAGCGTCTACGTTGTTTATGGAAGGTGGTGCGCCTGCAGCGGGCTGGACTTTCTATGCCCCGCTGTCGACAACCTATGCCGGCCCATCGGTGACGTACTTTATTTTTTGTATCCATGTATTGGGGCTTTCTTCCATTATGGGCTCAATCAATATCATCGCGACGGTAATGAATATGCGTGCTCCTGGCATGACCTATATGAAAATGCCGTTATTTGTATGGACGTGGCTGATAACAGCATTCCTGTTAGTCGCTGTAATGCCGGTGCTCGCGGGTGCGGTCACCATGATGTTAATGGATGTACACTTTGGCACCAGCTTCTTTTCCGCTGCAGGCGGCGGTGATCCGGTATTGTTCCAGCACATATTCTGGTTCTTTGGCCACCCCGAGGTATATATCATTATCCTGCCAGCATTCGGTGTGGTGTCGCAGATTATTCCTGCGTTTTCCCGCAAGCCGCTATTTGGCTACGATTCAATGGTCTATGCCACCGCGTCTATCGCCTTTCTTTCATTCATTGTTTGGGCGCACCACATGTATACGGTCGGAATGCCCGTTGCGGGTGAGTTGTTCTTTATGTATGCGACCATGTTGATTGCTGTGCCAACTGGGGTGAAGGTGTTTAACTGGATTTCTACCATGTGGCGCGGAGCACTGTCTTTTGAGACACCAATGCTGTTTTCCATTGGCTTTATAATTCTGTTTACCATTGGTGGATTTACGGGGCTGATGCTTTCTATTGCACCTGCTGACTTCCAGTATCACGATTCTTATTTCGTCGTTGCCCATTTTCATTATGTCATGGTGGCCGGCGCGGTATTTAGCATGACGGCAGCCATTTATTTCTGGCTGCCCAAATGGTGTGGTCGCATGTACAACGAGACAATGGGCAAAACCCATTTCTGGATTTCATTCATTGGATTCAATTTGGCGTTCTTCCCGCAGCACTTCGTGGGCTTGGCGGGCATGCCGCGCAGGATTCCCGATTACGCCCTGCAGTTTGCTGATTTCAATATGATGTCCAGTATTGGCGCATTTATTTATGGCGCTTCACAGATCCTGTTCCTGTACAACGTGATCGCAACTATTGTGGCCGGCGACCCGGTAAGTGATGAAAAAGTGTGGGACGGCGCTGAAGGCCTGGAGTGGACACTTCCCACTCCGGTGCCCTATCACACCTTTGAAACTCCGCCACTGGTTAAGTAGAAAGCCTAGCGATGTTGAAACTGAGCAACAATCCCATCGTCAATACCTCGGCCAAGTTGGCCGTGACTGCGGTGGTCATGTTTGCGTTTGTTTTTGTGGTGATGGTGCCGCTGTACAACGTGCTATGTGATGTGCTGGGAATTAACGGCAAAACGAGTGGGCAAGCCTACACCGCCGTCGAGGCGAGGGTCGATGAAAGCCGCACGATAACGATACAATTTATTGCGACTAACAACGCGGGTATGCCCTGGGAGTTCTCGCCGACAAAAACGGCGATGAAGGTGCATCCGGGCGCAGTGAATGATACGGTGTTTTTTGCACACAATCCTAGGCCAGATGCGATGATTGCTCAGGCGATACCCAGCATTTCACCGGCAAGAGCGGCAAAATATTTCCATAAAACAGAGTGTTTCTGTTTTAATCAGCAGCCCCTCGATGGCGGGAGTTCGGCAGAAATGCCGCTGCAGTTTATTGTCGACCAAGACCTGCCGCGCGACATCGGCACCATCACCCTGTCGTACACCATTTTTGATGTAACAGATATGGCGAGCGACGCCTTGGCCGCACGCTGATGTGCGTGCCGGGCTGCCGGCACGCTATAAACGGAGAAACACTATGACAGGTCAGACTTCCACGGAGTACGAGAAGTATTACGTACCAGAGAAGAGCAGGCTGGCATTATGCGCCACTACAGGCCTGATCCTGAGTATCTATGGCGCTTCGGGCATCATGAATGATATGACGTTCGGGGATCCGGATGAGGCCACTAACTCGTGGTCTATTTTCTTATTCGGGATGTTTTTCTTTGCCGCCACGCTTTTTAGCTGGTTTCGAACCGCCATCAAGGAAAACATTGCGGGCCTTAATAGCGCCCAGCTGAAAAAGTCGTACGTGCTTGGCATGTTCTGGTTCATTTTTTCTGAAGTCATGTTCTTTTTTGCATTTTTTGGCGCGCTGTTCTATGTGCGCAATCTCGCAGGCCCCTGGCTTGGCGGCGAAGGTGACGGCGGGCGCATGAACGGGCTGCTTTGGCCTAGCTTCGACTTTTCATGGCCGATGATGCAGACACCGCAGGAAGCAATGGGTGGCGCAACAACACAGCTCATCGCAAATAACGGCTCTTTCACCAGTGCCCACACGAGCATGTCCTTTGCTGATGCACACGCCTGGTGGCATTGGCTGCCACTGTGGAACACTCTCGTCCTGTTAACCTCCAGCGTCACCTGCCATATCGCACACTTGGGCATCCTCAAGGGCGACAAGAAAAAATTCAACTTGTGGCTGGGCATCACGGTGGCTCTCGGTATGATCTTCGTGTACCTCCAGATTATGGAATACTATGAGGCTTACAATGAGTTCGGGTTGACGCTGAATTCAGGCATCTACGGCTCCACCTTCTTCATGTTGACGGGCTTTCACGGCTTTCACGTATTCATGGGCATGACGATGCTGCTTATCCAGCTGTTGCGTTCTGTGATTGGCAAGCAATTTACGGCGACAGAACATTTTGGCTTCGAGGCGTCCAGCTGGTACTGGCACTTTGTTGACGTAGTGTGGGTGTTCTTGTTTCTGTTTGTGTACATTCTTTAGGCCGTTATTGCGCCCCAACCTGTGTACCGGGTGGCTGTTATGGCCCCACATCCCAGGGATTGACGTGACCCAATTGGCCGGTAGCAACGCCGTAAATCACCAGCGCTAGAAGTACGGCGGCAATGCCCAGTCTAACGCCCAGAGAGTGAACGGTCCGCCTCTGTTCTTTGTTGCCCTGGTCGAGCATCAAGTAATAGAAACCGCTTCCTAGGCTGGCGACCAGCGCCAGCATCAGTAGTACAATTGTAGCTTTTAACAATGGATGTCTCCCTTAACAGTTCGGTGCAGTATAAACCAGTCGAACCGATTTGCCTTGGAGCAGGACAATGTCTGGAGAAAAAACCGGATTACATTTTGATCTTGAGTGGCGCATTACCTTGTTTACGGTGGTGATGGTCCCGCTCATGTTCAGTTTGGGCCTCTGGCAGTTGCAGCGCGCCGACGAAAAAGCAGCGCTGGCCTCTTCTTTTGAGGAGCGTCAGCGTCAGCTGCCAGCCCCTGTTTTTGAGCTATGGGACCAACCTGCAGGGTCGCTCGCGTATGTGCCTGTAAAGGTGAGCGGTAACTATTTGGCTGATCAGTATTTTCTTTTGGATAACCAGATACACAACGGTAAGTTCGGTTATCAGGTGTTAAATGTCCTGCGGCTTTCCGATAGCGCGGGTAGCGTGCTGGTCAATCGCGGTTGGATAGCAGGTGATTCTGGCCGGCGGGCATTGCCGGACGTGCCGATAATCGAAGGGTCGGTGGATGTTATCGGTCAGGTTTATGTTGCGCCAGGAGAGCCCTATCTGCTGGCGGAACAGCAACTGGAAAAGGGTTGGCCCAAGGTTATACAGGCAGTGGAAATGGGTAAACTTGAGCCCGCCATGTCGGCACAAGGCGCTGGTAATGTCTTTCCCTACCCCGTTCGCATTGCCGCGGGAGAGCAGGGAGCGTTGACGGTGAATTGGCAGGTAGTGAATATGAGCCCGCAGAAGCACCACGGCTACGCGGTGCAGTGGTTCGCGATGGCCGCGGTATTGTTGGTGTTCTATCTGTTGCGCAGCAGCAATCTTGGGCAGGTCATATCCGGCGTATGGAAAACGGGCAAATAAATGGCAGAAACACATTCAATGACACGAAACCGCATGGTACTGCTTTTGATAGGCGGCATTCCGGTAACGGTGGCCCTGGTGGCAACCTGGCTATGGTATTTTGTGGTCCGTGGTGACTTGGATATCGTGAGTATTTTGGGCACCGCAAACCGGGGTGAATTGGTGCAGCCTCCGCGACAGCTGGACGATCAGACACTGCTTGACGAGTCTGGCGTGACCCTAAAATTCGCAGATATGGAGCCGCGCTGGGCTATGCTGATTCCCGCTGCGGGAGGACGTTGTGACGAGGCCTGCGAAAAAAGCCTGTATGTGACGCGCCAAATTCAGGTGGCTATGGGCAAACATTTCAGCCGCCTTCGCCGGTTCTATATCGAAGAGGAACACACAGGTAACACAGAGCTGGTAGTATCTCAGCTCAGCGATGGGCGCCCTGCTCCGGTTGCCGGAGACTTTTCGGAATACCTGGCGACCGAGCATCGTGGATTGCAGGCTCTGACGGTGCCTGCCGCCGGCTACAATGGGCTGTTTGAGGAACACTCATCCGATGCCGGCACATGGTATCTGGCAGACCCCGCAGGATGGATTATGATGTCTTACAATGAACAGGTTCCTTATAAAGACGTGATTGCAGATCTTAAATTTCTTATCAAAAACTCTGGTGGCTAAGGGCTAATGACAGACCTAGGGCAGACAGGCGCCGCCACTTGGCGCGATTATAAAGAGCTCACGAAGCCCAACGTGGTTCTTTTGATGATCCTCACCTCGGCCATCGGCATGTTTATGGCGGTTCCTGGCATGGTGCCATTGCATATTTTGGTGTTGGGCAACTTGGGTATTGGCCTTTGCGCGGGCTCTGCGGCCGCGGTCAATCATCTGGTCGACCAGCAGGTAGATCAAAAAATGACCCGCACGCATAATCGCCCCATCGCCCAAGGCCGAGTAACGAATGTGCAGGCGACCTTATTTGCGATGGTCTTGGGCGGCCTCGGTCTGTATATCCTCATCGTCTGGATTAACCCGCTTACCGCTTGGCTCACACTGGCTTCCCTGGTGGGCTACGCCTTTGTCTACACCATGTTTCTCAAGCGTGCGACGCCGCAAAATATCGTTATTGGTGGATTGGCAGGAGCGGCCCCTCCCCTGCTCGGCTGGACCGCGGTCACTGGCGAAATCCACGGCCATGCGCTGTTGCTGGTGCTGATTATTTTTGCGTGGACGCCGCCTCACTTTTGGGCTTTAGCCATTCATCGACGCGAGGAATATGCCGCCGTCGCTATACCGATGCTGCCTGTCACTCACGGAGTGGCGTTTACCAAATTGCATATCCTGTTGTACACAATCCTCTTGTTCTTGGTCTCTCTGTTGCCTTATGTCACGCGCATGAGTGGGCCGCTATACTTGTTGGGCGCGGTGGTCCTGGGGGTGGGCTTTCTCTATTGGGCCATTGAGCTGATGCGGGACAAGAATCCGAATGCCCCCATGAAGACGTTCAAATATTCGATTTTTTATCTGATGGCGCTCTTCGTCATCATGCTGGTCGATCATTATGTCTTTCCCGTGGCCGCACTATGAGTCAGTCACGCAATATCAAATTGACCATCGCAGGCCTACTGCTATTTATCACCGTTATTGTCGCTGGATTTGTGTATAGAATTTCGCTGCCGCGTATAATGACCGCGTCGGAAATGAGCGCAAATGGACTCTATTTGTTGGAAACGCCGAGAAACATCGGCGAATTTGACCTTATTGACCATCATGGCAACTCGTTCAATCCTGGCCGCCTAGAGGGCCAGTGGACGCTCATATTTTTTGGCTTCACCCATTGTCCAGACATATGCCCCACCACCATGACGTTCCTTAATACGTTCTTAGAGAGCCTCGAAGGTACTGAAGCTGAGGACCCGCAGGTGGTAATGGTGTCCGTGGATCCGGCTCGAGACACTGTGCAGCAACTGGCCGACTATATGCCCTACTTTAACCCCGATTTTACCGGTGTGACGGGCGAATTTCTCGATATCCACCGTTTTGCGACTAAACTCAACACCCCTTTTCGTAAGGTGATGGACGAAGACGGCAGCTATCAGGTTGACCATAGTTCTAATATAGTACTTATTAACCCAAGAGGTGACTACCATGGCTTTTTCAGGGCACCCTTGGACTTAGCAAAGATGAAAGTGACTTATCGTTCTGCGCGCTTCATTTGGGAGCGATAGCATCACGCCAGCGCCATAGTCAGTGCTAGCGTATAATACTAAAATGTCCGCCCTCTTCTGTGCGCGGCACCCAATAAAGTGAGTTCTATTATGGATTCCACCATTGCACCCCTGGTTCTGGTCGACGGTTCGTCGTACGTTTACCGAGCATTTCACGCACTGCCTATGTTGACGACCTCCAGCGGCCGCAATAGCGGCGCGGTGCGCGGTGTGATCAGCATGCTGCGGCGTCTCCTACTGGATTACCCTAACAGCCCTGTGGCGGTGGTGTTTGATGCCAAAGGTAAGACCTTCAGAGACGCTATCTTCTCAGAATACAAGGCGCATCGGCCGCCGATGCCGGATGAATTGCGCGAGCAGATTGAACCCATTCACGAAATCGTCAAGGCCATGGGCCTACCTTTTATTTGTGAGCCGGGCGTGGAGGCGGATGATGTGATCGGCACATTAGCGCGTCAGGCGAGCGAGCAAGGGACGCATGTGGTGATTTCCACCGGTGACAAAGATATGGCGCAGCTGGTGAATGCGCACACCACGCTGGTCAACACGATGACCGACACGGTGATGGATGAGGCCGGTGTAGAAGTTAAATTCGGTATCCCGCCCTCGCTGATCATCGATTTCTTGGCGCTCATGGGAGACAAGGTGGACAACATTCCGGGTGTGCCGGGCGTTGGAGAGAAAACGGCGCTGGGTCTGCTGCAGGGCTTGGGTAGCCTCGATGACATCTACGCCAATCTGGAGCAGGTGTCACAGCTGTCTTTTCGCGGCGCCAAGACCATGGGCGCGAAGCTTGCCCAAGAAAAAGATAGCGCCTACCTGTCTTATTTGCTGGCGACGATCAAAACTGATGTGCCGCTGGAAAAGGGTCCCAAGCAGCTTACCAACGCCGCCCCGGATCAGGAGGCTTTGGTCGATTGGTTTACGCGGATGGAGTTTCGCTCGTGGCTGGACGAGCTTTTGGATGCGGGCGAGGCGCCTGTTCCAGAGGCGGTGCAGATGGATGTGGACTATGACATTGTGACGCAGCAGGCTGCATTGGACGACTGGCTTGAAACACTGGCGTCAGCCGAACTGTTTGCATTTGATACCGAGACAACCAGCCTCAATTATATGGAGGCGCGCATTGTGGGTGTGTCCTTTTCCGTGGAGCCGGGCAGGGCGGCTTATGTGCCGCTGGCACATGACTATCTGGGCGCGCCGCCGCAGCTGCAGCGTGAGGCCGTACTGGCTGCGCTAAAGCCTCTGCTGGAAGATGAAACTAGGGCTAAAGTCGGCCAGAACCTCAAGTATGACGCCAGCGTACTCGCCAATCACGATATCACGTTGCGCGGCATCCGTTTTGACACCATGCTCGAATCTTACGTACTGGATTCCATCGCTACGCGCCACGACATGAATAGCTTGGCGCTGAAATATCTTGGGCAAAAGACCATCCACTTTGAGGATGTTGCGGGTAAGGGCGTCAAACAACTGACGTTCAATCACGTTAGCGTGGAGGAGGCTGGACCCTATGCCGCCGAGGATGCGGATATCACGATGCGGCTGCACCGCACGCTATGGCCAAAACTGGAAGAGCAGGGCCGTCTTGCGGAGGTCCTGACCACACTAGAGGTGCCGCTGATACCGGTGTTGTCGCGCATTGAGCGCCAGGGAGCGTTGATTTCCAGGGAGCTGCTGGTGCAACAAAGTGGTGAGTTGGGAGAGAGGTTGCAACAGCTGCAGGCGCAAGCCCACCTGTTAGCAGGGGAGGAATTTAATCTGAGCTCGCCCAAACAGTTAGGGCACATTCTGTTTGAAAAGCTACAGTTGCCGGCCATTAAAAAAACCCCGAAGGGGGCGCCCTCTACCGCTGAACAGGTGCTGGCAGAGTTGGCCTTGGACTACCCGTTACCCAAGGTGCTGCTCGAGCACCGTAGCCTGAGCAAACTTAAATCCACCTACACCGATAAGCTTCCGCAGATGGTGAACCCGGTCACGGGCAGAATACACACGTCTTACCACCAAGCGGTGACCGCGACGGGTAGACTGTCGTCCTCGGACCCTAATCTGCAGAACATACCGATCCGCACGGAGGAGGGCAGGCGTATTCGCCAAGCCTTTATCGCCCCTGCGGGTTATAAAATTCTTGCGGCAGATTACTCACAGATCGAACTGCGCATTATGGCCCATCTGTCTTCGGATGCGGGGCTGCTCAAGGCCTTCAATGAAGGGCGAGATGTGCATACTGCCACCGCCTCTGAAGTCTTTGAAATCGCGCTTGACGCAGTGACTACCGAGCAGCGCCGCAAGGCTAAAGCGATCAATTTTGGCCTCATTTACGGCATGTCTGCGTTCGGCTTGGCCAAGCAATTGCATCTTGGCCGGCATGAGGCTCAACAGTACATCGAGCGCTACTTTGAGCGCTATCCGGGCGTGGCAGATTACATGGACCGTACGCGAGCGTTGGCCAAAGAGCAGGGCTATGTAGAAACGTTGTTCGGGCGGCGTCTCTATTTGCCGGAAATTAACGCCCGCAACAAGATGCGGGTGCAGGCGGCTGAGCGCACTGCGATCAATGCGCCGATGCAGGGCACCGCGGCGGACATTATTAAGCGGGCAATGCTGGCGGTCGATGACTGGCTGCAGCAGGGCAAGGCCGATGCCCGCATGATTATGCAGGTGCATGACGAGCTAGTGTTCGAAGTGGCAGACGATGAAGTGGACCCGGTTCGCGAACAGGTATGCCGTCTCATGTCCGAGGCCGCTGAGCTGGCGATTCCGCTGTTAGTTGAGGCTGGAGTGGGAAATAACTGGGACGAGGCGCACTAGTGCAATATCCGCGCTAGCGAGCGTCTCCCTCCTGCATCTGGGTCATCCATGCATCCAGCACCGCGGTCAGCTCCTTGTGGCCATCGTGCTTCAAGGCGGAAAACAACTGTACGCTGGTCAGCTCGCCAAAAGGTTTTAGCGCATCGCGGACCTGTAATACGACGGTCCCAGCAGCACCTCGACTGAGCTTATCGGCCTTAGTCAGAAGGATGTGCACAGGCATGGAGGCCTGCAGCGCCCAGTTCAGCATTTGATGGTCAAAGGGCTGCAGGGGGTGTCGAATATCCATAAGTAGGATCAAGCCGCGCAGGCACTGGCGGTTTTGCAGATAATTCTCCAGCTGTTTCGTCCATTCTCGCTTTACGGCGATGGGAACTTTTGCAAACCCATAGCCAGGGAGGTCGACCAGGCGCTGACTGTCAGATAACTCGAAGAAGTTGATCAGCTGGGTACGGCCAGGCGTTTTGGACGTCTTCGCAAGCTTTTTATTGTCTGTTAAGCTATTGATTGCACTCGATTTTCCGGCATTGGAGCGGCCCGCGAAGGCCACTTCCCAGCCAACGTCGGGCGGGCACTGAGCCAGCTTTGCGGCACTGGTCAGAAATTGTGCACCGCGGTATTTGGGCACTGTGGGCGCTGGGACGTGCTCGGGCTCTGTCATTGTAAGGGATTGCCTTTTTTGGTGTGTGTACTTCGTATATAATGCCACAGGTTTTTTTCGCCTGTTATCAAATGCGTGTGCAGGCCATCGGTTTTCTAGTGAGTAGAGGTTTTCGAATGAAAAAGCTTTTTGCCGTCGTTTTGATGTGTTCTGCTGTCGGTGCCATTGCGGGCCCGGCGCCAGCGAAGTACCAAGCATCCTGTTTTGCGTGCCACTCAAGTGGTGCCGCCGGTGCGCCTAAGACGCACGATGTCGCCGCCTGGCAACCTCGTCTGGAAAAAGGAATGCCTGCATTGATCATGTCAGTGAGAAACGGCCTTGGTGCCATGCCTCCGACAGGTCTGTGCGCTGACTGCACCGATGAAGAATACACTGCGATGATCATGTACATGGCGGCTCCTGCTGACTAAGTGCGCATCTATTCACGTTCTATCTGGAATTGAAATGAAAAGAGTATTAATTCTGCTCGGCCTGACACTGGGCTGGGCATCAAGTGGATTTGCAGCCAACGTCAACCCGGTCGGTGATGCGGCTGCGGGCAAAGATATGACGGTTGTCTGCAGTGCGTGCCATGGGGCGGATGGTAATAGCATGGCGCCTTTTCCCAAGCTTGCTGGGCAGGGTGAGAGGTACCTACTTAAGCAATTGAATGATATCCGTGATGGTGCCCGCATGGTGCCCTCCATGACGGGGTTGCTTGATGATAAGACCGAGCAGGATTTGGCCGACATCGCGGCCTATTATTCTGCGCAGACGTCTACGGGCGGACAGACCAATCCGGACTTGTTGGAGCTGGGCGCAAAGATTTATCGCAGCGGTGTGGCTGATCGCAAGGTGGCCGCCTGCATCGCTTGTCATTCGCCTACTGGTCAGGGCAATGCTCCCGCCGGTTTTCCGGCGCTGGCAGGCCAACACGCGCAGTATATCGCAGATCAGTTGCGCGCCTACCGCAAGGGATATGAAGACACTCAGGGCCGCACTAACGATGGCGGGTCAAAAATCATGCGCACCACGGCTTCTGGTCTCAGTGATAATGATATTGAAGCGGTGTCCAGTTACATCGCTGGCCTGAAGTAGCGACAGAACAATTACCCGATTTTGTTGTCTTATTGAAAGGACTATTTATTGTGGAGAGAATGATGATTAAGAATGTGCTGTTGAGTTTGTCCTTGTTGGCTGTTGGACTGTCTTATGCCGTCGCTGAAGAAGTCACGGGAACCTACGTGGCCGGTGTCGACTATGATCTTATTTCACCCCCGGTGCGGGGCGTCGACGGGGATAAGATCGAAGTCACTGAATTTTTCTGGTACGGCTGTGGCCACTGTTACACCTTTGAGCCGATGCTGGAGCAGTGGAAAAAAACCCAGCCTGAGGATGTGAGCTTCCGCGGAGTCCCCGCGGTATGGGCGGAAAAAATGGAGCTACACGCCAAGGCCTACTACGCGGCCGATACACTGGGCGTGTTGGACACAATGAACCCGGTGATCTTTCAGGCAATGAATGTTGATCGCAAGCCTCTGGCATCACAGGCCGATATTGCGGCCCTGTTCGTGGCCAACGGGGTGTCAGAAAAAGACTTCAATAAGGCGTTTAACTCATTTGGCGTGAGTAGTCAGGTTCGTCAGGGTATCGCGATTGCCAAGTCTGCCCAGATAACCGGAACGCCCGCGCTAATGGTTAACGGCAAATACCATGTTAGTAGTCGCAAGGCGGGCAGTCAGTCAGACATGTTGAAGGTTGTCGATTTCCTGGTTGAGCAAGAGCGTACCGCTAAGGCAAGCAACTAGCGCTCTGACGCAACGGCTTCCCGCTCATAGGCGATTATCAGCCGTATCGAGCGGGCGCAACTCCACGCTTACATCCCGCTAGTATAGGTTTCCAGTGATGCTTTGCCGCTTGCCCGAATTTGTCTGAAGGCGAGCGCATACTCTTTTAACATCGCAAGACAATAGGCCAAGCGATCGTCGAAGTATTCTTGGGCGTCGGGCTTGTTTTGCGCAGGGTCTTCGTTAAACACCGTATCGACGTTGCGAATGATCAAATGCTCCGGCAGGTAGCAGATACGACTATTCTTGTAGCTGCTCATCCGTAGTTCGGCGATGGGGAAAGAGCCACCGTCTGCGGTTGATACGGTGACAATTAAGGCGGGCTTGTGCGCTAGCTCTCCGCCGGCAGTCCACATCAGGAAAAAGTTTTTCAACCCCGCAGGCGCCATCCCGTGCCACTCGGGGCACACCACCACTAAACCGTCGCAGGATTTAAGCTGCTCGCTTAAAGGCGTGAGTATTTGTTGCCATTGCTCATCACCTTCCCAAATACTTTCATCCCATAGAGGCAGTGGATTGCCACCCAGATCATAGAGCCAGGTGGCGTCACAGAGGCCCTGCGTTAACAGTGCGTTTTCAATATAGCGTGCGACTTTTCCGCTCTGAGAGTTCGAGCGATGACTGCCACAGATGATGCCGATCTTCATGGATAATCCTTATTCACTAACGGTTAAATGATTTATATAACAAGCCACTCGGGAATGGGTAGGCCCTTGTTCTCAAGAAATACGGGGTTGAAAAGTTTGCTCTGGTAACGATTGCCGTAATCGCACAGGATGGTGACAATCGTGTGTCCGGGGCCGAGGTGTTCCGCAAGTCGAACGGCTCCTGCAATGTTGATGCCTGCAGAGCCTCCGAGACACAGGCCCTCGTGCTTTAGTAGATCGAAAATATACGGCAGCGCTTCTTCATCACTGATTCTGAAAGCGACATCGACCTGCGCATGGGCAAAATTGTCGGTGATGTGATTGATGCCTATGCCTTCCATGATGGAGCTGCCTTCGCTAGGGGTCAATTCCCCGCTGCGAACGTATTCATATAAAGCTGCACCAGCAGGATCGGCCAGCCCGATAGCGATACCGGGGTTGTGTTCTTTGAGCGCCACGGACACCCCGGCAATGGTGCCGCCGGTGCCTGCCGCACAAATGAAACCGTCTACTTTTCCTTCGGTTTGCGCCCAGATTTCCTCCCCGGTCGTGCGGCAGTGAATATCCATATTCGCAAGATTGTCGAACTGACGTGCCCAGATGGCACCATGTTCTTCACGCTGCGCAAATTTTTTCGCTAGTTTTTCTGCCGTGTGTGTGTAGTGGTTGGGATCGGAATAAGATGTCGCGCCCACGAGGCGCAGGTCTGCCCCTAGCAATTCAAGGGTATCGATTTTCTCTTTGCTCTGGGTCAGGGGCATCACAACGGTACTGGTGTAGCCCATGGCATTCGCCAGCAGGGTGAGTCCAATGCCGGTATTGCCCGCGGTACCCTCTACGATGCGCCCGCCGGGCTGCAGCTCACCGGAGGCTTGCGCGGCACGAATGATGCCCAAGGCGGTACGATCTTTAACCGAGCCACCCGGGTTGAGGAATTCCGCTTTACCAAGAATCGTGCAGCCGGTTTTCTCCGATACCTGTTTCAGGTGCAGCAGGGGGGTATTGCCGATCAGCTGTGTAACATCAGAGGCGGTATGCACGACGTAGACTCCACAAAATTCCAACGAGAGTATGCCACAGCAAAGCCATAGGGTCAGGGTTTTGGGTGTGTGCGCACGCGAAATAACACGATGCTCAGGAGGAGGGCAAAACCACTGATCGCGAACATGAAATTCAGCACAGGGGCAGGAGAGTCGACGAGGTAGTTGCCCACGATTGCCGTTGCAGACGCGGACAGGGACATTTGGACAAAGCCCAATAACGCAGATGCGGTGCCGGCGATGTAAGGAAATGGGCTCAGTGCAATGGCCATTGCATTGGGCAGCATAAGCCCTATGCCCATACAGTAGAACATCATGGGTAGCATCATTACTGCGATGCTGTCGGGCAGCAGTTGTGCGCCGAGCCATACGGTGCCGGCGGCCACGGCTGCCAGCGCGGCACCTGCCAGCACCATTTGCTCCGATGTGTAGCGCTTGGTCAGGCGAGCGCTTAAACCGCTGCCAGCCATATAGCCCAAAACCGACGTAATAAAGGTGAGGCCAAAGTATTCCACCGGCACCCCCAGCATGTCGATGTAGACAAAACCCGAAGACGCTAGGTAGGCTAAAAAACCGGCGTACACGAAGCCGCTGGAAAAAGTGGCAACTAAAAACAACGGGCTGCGCAATAACGTGCCGTAGTTAGCAAGGATAGACAGCGGGTGTAAACTCTGGCGCCGCGGCAGTGACTCACCGAGGAAGATGTGTATCAGCATTATCATTGCAATACCGTAGATGGCGAGAAACACAAAAATGCTGGGCCACGGCAACCACAGCATCATGACACCGCCCATGGCCGGCGCAATAGCCGGTGCCAGCGCCATCATCATAGCGATCAGGGATAGCGCCCTGGCCGCTCGGGTAGGGCCAAAGATATCTCGGGCGACGGTGCGTGCCAGAGTCGGGCCGACGCAGGCACCTACACCCTGTATAAACCGGAAAAACACCAGCTCTTCAACGGTCTCAGAAAGGCTGCAGCCGATACATGCTGCGACAAATAATACGGTTCCGCTGATCAGGATAGGCTTACGGCCAAAGCGGTCTGCGAGTGGCCCGCAGGCTAAATGGAACAGCGCAAAGCCGGTTAAATAGCTGCTTAACGTTAGGTGCATGTGCTGGATGTCTGTGTCCAGCGCAGCCGTCATCATCGGCATTGCTGGCAGGTAGACATCTACGCTGAGCGGGCCAAGGGCGACCAGAGCAGCCAGTAGCGCCAGCAGCCAGGGAGAGTCGGGATGTAAATGTCGGGTTGTCATCGCGCCGCGATGCTAGACCATACGTTTACCTAAAGCAAAGCAAAGCCTTCGTGCGTGAGGC
>JAPKBI010000241.1 GCA_028823475.1 Halioglobus sp.
GTTTTGGCCGGAGATAGGACAGTCAACATTCGATTAATTCCAAATTAAAGGGCTGTGGTGGCGTCGTTTTCCAAAAGATGTCAGGCCCATGATACTCCGTGACACCAGAATCAAAAAGAACCATTCTCTGTGACGGCCATCGGGGCAATTATTTTTGCCATCTAATTTTACCAATACCTCGGCTAACGAACCCCGCATGCACAAACGCGTGAGACTAACGCGAGCTCTAAGCGCATGAACAGCCTCAAATATGGCGCTTAAGCTATTGATATATATGTGGAAATAGTGTAATCTGCTTCCATAAGTAGGTAAATCAATACGCAGAATTAGATTCTATTGCCTATTTTGCAAAACAAAAGTTCGCACTAGGTCATATGCCCAAAATAAAATAGCCTTGTCAAAGCACTAAATCTAACAATTACCCTATACTAGGCCAAAGAGAGCCTGCCGGGAGAAATTGATGTCACACTGCATTATGCGCAACATACTTGTATCACTGTCGAGCTTTATAGTCTTACTGTCGGCTACCGCCTCCAGTGCACCCTATTTTGTCAATCCGGGCGATATTCTCCAGGTCGATATTTGGAATGAGTCTCTTCTGAGTCGCGAGGCCCTAGTGCGACCTGATGGCTTTATCAGCCTGCCAATGATCGGCGAGATCGACACGACCAACAGCACCCCGCTAAAGGTCAGCGATACGATCGCCCAAGCCTTAAGTGAATATATGAAAGACATACCACAGGTGGTGGTCTCTGTGCAGAACGTTGCAGGCAATAAAATTTACGTTATGGGCAAAGTGATTCGTCCTGGCGAATACAACATCACTAGTGACACTGACATAATTCAGGCCCTAGCACTAGCAGGAGGCCTGAACACGTTCGCCGCCGAAAATGATATTTTGATTTTACGACGAGAAGCCGATGGTACGCAGGTTTCTATCCCATTCGAATACGCAACGGTCAAAAATGGTAAAGAAATGCACACCAATATTGTATTGCGTAGCCGCGATATCGTGGTCGTTCCTTGATTGCTAGGCTCTCCCATCAAAAAAATATTCAGACAAACGCACATCATTTTTTGTCATGTTGGCTTTTTTCCAGCTTATATGGTGGTTGCGCTTTTGACGTCTGCCAGCGGCCAAGCGAACGAGTATTCTGTTGACTATCGCGTGTCTAGTGGAGCAAGTTACAACGACAACGAAGGGTTGAGCCGAGAGGATGAGAGAGCAACTTATGGCGCTCAAGTTGCTCTTCCCATCAGTTTTAAGATGCGCAGCGAACAAGCAAGCGCCTCACTTTTAAGCGAACTGAAATCTTACAAGTTCGATGACACCGGGTACAACAGTAATGATCAGAATTTCCAAGGTGAAGCTGCCTACCAACTGGAGAACGGATCCGTGAACGGCAATGCGGGCTATATGCGCGGTTCAACTCGAGGTACTGAGTTTCTTGACACCGGTCGTATAGGAGGCGTATCCACGCGCGTCGAACGTGCAACTGCTGGGGCCGGCGGTGCTTATGTTTTGACAGAGAAAAGTCGTGCCTCCGTCACTTTAAGGTACGAACAAACGGACTATGCAAGTCCTCGCTATATAGGCGGCACCGTTATTGCCGGGACTTTTGGCGCAGCCCATCAGTGGACTGAGAGAACCTCACTATCGCTGCGGGGCAACGTTGCGCGCTACCAAAATAATGCCGATCGGCAGACAGCATCAAACGCCATTGGCTCGCAGGCGGGTTTCGCGTCCGTACTTTCGGAAAACCTGGACGTGAACTTCGCTGGCGGCATAACGTATGTAACAACTTCGTTCGATACCAATTCACCCATATCTCGCCCAGACTCCGATACTACTGGATATGTGGTTAACGGGGCCGTCGACTACAAGCAAGAGCGATATTTACTGTCGGCGACTTTGGTGAGGAATATCAGGCCTACAGGCGATGGCGAACTAAACATATTTGACCAGGTGAACATGACCTATCGCTATCAATTATCAGATCTGAGCGTCTTCGACGTAAGCCTTCTAGGCGGCAACACCGAAGCCTTAGAAGGCGCTATCGATAATGACCGCAGGTTTGCACAAATCGGTTTAGGCATAAGTTATAAGTTAGCGGAGTCATGGTCCATATCTAGCGACTATACGTTCCGTTATCAGGATAACGGGCGCGGAGCGGCTCAGTCTAACGCCTTAAAAATTAATTTGACTTACACTCCCAAAGAATATGTCTGGTCTCGTTGATCCGACAGCTACTACCGAAGAATTATCAAGATAAAAAAGGGAATCCCCTCTAAATGGATAGTGAAGAAGAATATGTAAAGTCCACAGGTGACTATGTCGCCATGCTCAAACGGCGCAAATGGGCGATGGGTATTCCGGCAATGGTTATCATTGCATTGGCAATAACTCTGGCCTTTAGCCTACCCCCTAGCTATCAATCACAGGCCACAATTCTAATTCAACAACAGGCCGTGGCCAATGACTTTGTCCGCAGTAGTGTTACCAGTTTTGCCGCGCAACAGGTGCAGACTATCAGCCAGAGAGTACTCACTGTCGCCAACATCGGTGCAATTGTCGAAGAGTATGATTTGTATGACCAATCAGGCGTCAAGACTGGCACCCGTCTACCCGGCACTGAACTGGCATTACTGTTTCGTGAAGACATGGACATGGAGCTCGTTAGTGCCGACGTAATAGACCCTAGAACTGGCAGAGCGACAGAGGTGACGATCGCATTCACTCTTGCATTTAAGGCGAGATCCGCGCGAAACGCGCAGAAGGTTGCCAATAAGCTGGTGACCCTCTTCTTGAATGAAAATCTCGATATTCGCAAGGATCAGGCTAGTAGCACCGCAGAGTTCTTCGAAATAGAGGGCCAGCGATTAAATCGCGATGTGTTAGACTTCAGTCAGAAAATCGCTGAGTTCAAAGTGCTTAATGAAGGCAGCCTGCCGCAGCTGTATCAATATAACCTGAACATGCTTGAAAGAACCTCACAGCAGCTTTCGACAGCGGATCTGCGGTTACAAGAATTACACAAACGTGAAATTGAGCTTGCCTCAAGACTCGCACAGTTGAGTCCTTTTTCTCCAGTTGTGCTGCCCACGGGAGAGGTTGTACTGAGTGACGATGATAGGTTAAAGGCTGCTCAGTCAGACTATCGTCGCAAGTCCGCGATATACAATGATAGCCACCCGGATGTGGTTCGGCTTTACCGTGAGATACAGGCACTACAGGCGGAGTTAGGTGTAGAAACAGACATCGAGGATTTGCGGCAGCAACTGCAGGGACAGAGACGACATCTCAGTGAATTACAGGGTAAATATCTGGATGGTCATCAGGACATTAGGAACACCCAGCAGGTAATCAGCCAGCTGGAAGCAAGCATTAGAGCTGCCGGAAATGCTACCGCTGTAAACTACACCCCCGAGGCCGACAATCCTGCCTACGTCTTGTTGAGCACTCAGCTCGATGCTACCGCATCAGAGGCCCAGTCCGTGAGCAAACTGAAAATCGAATTGCAGGAAAAAGCGGACCGCTATGAGGAGATAATAAAACGCGCGCCCGATGTAGAAAAGGATTATGAAGCTCTGTCGCGCGAATACACACTCGCCACCAACAAGGCTCAAGACACCAAGAGAAAACAGCAAGATGCACAGATGTCCAAAAGCTTGGAGGAAAACCGTAAAGGCGAGCGCTTCATCCTTATAGAGCCCCCCGCGGTGCCATCAGATCCCGTGAGCCCAAACCGTCCTGCGATTATCTTTCTGGGCCTATTACTCGGCGTAGGCGCAGGACTTGGCTTAGCTCTTTTACGGGAAAGCCTCGATGGTGGCATCCAGAGCACAGGTGAGTTGGCTAGCCTGATGGGCGAGCCACCTCTTGTCGCTATCCCCTACATTGAAAATGAATGGGATGCTAAGAAGACACAAAAGTTTGGGCGACTAAATCGATTATCCGCGATCGTGGCGGGCATCGTACTGCTACTCTGTCTACATTTTTTTTACATGCCACTCAACATACTCTACTTCGTGATACTCAATAAGTTGGGGTTTAGCTAATGGAATCTTTGCAAGA
>JAPKBI010000242.1 GCA_028823475.1 Halioglobus sp.
CGAACCGCGTTGCGAAGGCCTTTCCTAGTCCATCTGCGGCTCCTGTTATTACCACTACTTGATCCATTACTCTCTCCAAGGCTTCTTACGGCGTAACTATCTGAAGTTTGTATGTTGTATTTACGGTATCGATATAAATTTAGCGCGGTTGAAAGCGACAGTGTGTGCGGCTAAAAAACCCAAGAAACGCCAATACCTTTCTGTTAAAAGGCGTAAGTCACGGTAACGCCGTAGTTGCGTGGTTCGTTCCACTGCCCAAAAGATGCTAACGGGGGGATGAGTACTGCGCGGTAATAACGCTCATCCGTGATATTGCGACCATAGACCGAGATCGTTAACATATCGCGCAAGCGAAAATCGATATTTGCATTCCAGAATCCGGCTGCATCGACATCTCCCAGCGGGTCATTATTGAATATCGTGACATAGCTGTCGCGCCATGCGTAGTTGACGTTATAGGACATCTCGCTGTCGCCGAACACGGGCTGCACATAGCGCAGTCCTGCACCAAAAGTATATTCAGGCGTATTGCGCATTTTAAGTTTAGAGGCGTCATTAGGGACGCCTGGAATGCCGGCTATTTGAAACTTGTCGTAACTTGCATCGAGATAGCCACCCTGCGCCACTAGCGTTAGGCCGTCGGCCAACAGCGCTGTCATCTCTAGCTCCAGACCCTGCATAGTGGCTGATGAAGCATTTAGGACGACCGTGTCTATTAGGCCTGACGGGTCTGTGACAATGATATCTTCTTGCTTGTCTTTGTATTCACTGGCGAACACTGCGGCATTGATGCGTAGGCGTTGATTCCACCAATCACTCTTTACACCGGCCTCATACGTTTCGACTGTTTCGGGATTATATTGGCGAACATTGTCTACAGAGGTGATGCGGCCGAAAAATCCGCCACCCTTGAAGCCCTCGGAGTATGAGACATAGGCCATAAGATCGTCTGTAAAGTCGTATTGTGCGCCGATACGAGGCGAGACTTGATCCCAATTAGCGTCAACGTTAACAGTCTCTCCGCCGGGGACGAGTGGAGCGCCGTCTTCCGACTCAAATTGAGAGCTGGAAGGCTCCAGACTTCTTTCGTCATAGGTGTAACGCGCAGCCAGATTGAGCGTGAGCTTATCGGTCAGCGACCAGTCTGCGCTGGCAAATGCGGCATAGGACGTGTTTTCTCCACTTTGTTTGATTATTGCGCGGGTGCCGACTGGCCATGTGCCACCAAAGGGATTTGTCGGGAAAGGTCCTGTTGGAAGATATTGCCACAAATCATAGCTGGTCTGTGCTGCATCGTATTCAGAATGCCAATAATAGAGACCAGCGGTCAGTACCACGTCACCGATATTGCCAGTAGTGCGTAGCTCTTGACTGAATTGTGAATAGCTCTCGTCAACATTGACATACAGAAATTCGAGACTGTTTGCATCATATTCTTGGCGCGAGCTCTCGTCACGATCAATATAACCGGTAATCGACGTAATCACCCAGTCACGGAGGTCATAGTTCATTCTCAGATTAAAAAAGTCATTCGTAGTGTCGGCTGAGTTAGGAGCATTGGTGGAACTGTGGTCCTCGTCGCTACCGGTATCGAATAGGAAACAACCACCAAAGTCTGGTGATAATAGGCATGCGGCATCTTGGGGCACAGAGAATTCAAATTTATTGAAGTCTGCCCAGGCTCCCACTTCAGACTTATCACGTGTGCGTTCAGCCGTGAATAAGACATCGAGTTCGTCAGTAAACTGGTAAGCTAGGGTTACGCCATAGTCTGCTAGATTCTGACCGCCTTGGTCTTTATTGTAGGTCGTATTTTTAATGTAGCCATCGCTTTCAAGTTTGGAGGCAAAGAGTTTTACACCGCCTTTATCAGTCAGCGGTAAGTTTAAAAGACCGCGAATATCCTGACGGCCGTTCTCCCCAAGCGTACCCTGGACTTTTCCTCCGAATTCTTTGGTTGGGGCCGTGCGAATAATGCTAAGCGCGCCGCCTATGGTGTTTTTTCCAAAGAGCGTGCCTTGCGGACCACGCAGAACTTCGATACGTTCAAGGTCGAAGTTTTCCAGTATCTGCCCGGAGTTTGTGCCTAGATAAACGCCGTCCAGCAGGACGCCAATACCGGGATCAAGGCTTTTATCAATCTCTTGGTAGCTAACCCCCCGTATGGCTATTGCAGCACCCGATTGCAGCCCCGGTACTCTATCGATGAGTAAGTTAGGAACGAAACCTTGAATGTCCTGTAAATCTCGAATGCTAGATTGCGCTAACTCTGAAGCGGTTATTGCGCTTACCGCGACAGGCACTAGCTGCATCGACTCTGCTCTTTTTCGTGCAGTTACGATTACCTCTTCAAGCGCAAGTGTGGGCGCATCGTCGTTCGCGTAAGTGGTGATTGGAGTTGTTGCTCCAATAAACAACAATGCCACGGCAGGCGCTAATGCAGTTTTCTCTAACATACGTATACATTCCCAGTTATTACTTTTGCCTCAACCAGAGCGTAGCGCGGCTCCACAGGACTGATGTTAGTTTATCAGCATCTGGCGTACAATCGTCGACGTCGGGCTGCTGGAAGGATTTTTTGACCAGTCCGGCGCTCGGAGTGCGCTTTCGTTTTGAGTCATTTCAGCTGATAGTGTGCTGGTTGAGTGGCCGCCCTAGGCTTTAGTGTCTGAAAATGCCCTAACCCACCAAACAGTAGTGAGAAACATATGAAGATACTAGTTGTCGGCGGCACAGGTTTAATTGGTGGTGATATTGCGCTGTACCTAACATCGCGAGGGCATGAGGTGACTATTATGGCGCGTAAGCCGTCAGCTGCGCCTAGCCTAGCTGCGCTGCCATTCATGCGGGGAGACTATGTCAACGATACTTTTGGCGACGAGCACCTCAGTGGATTTGACGGGTTGGTGTTTGCCGCTGCAGCTGACATCCGCGCGGTGCCGGTGGATGGAAGCGTTGCGCCCGCGGCCTTTTATAGTGAGGTAAACGACGTTGCAGTGCCGAGATTTATTGCTGCTGCCCGAGATGCCGGTATCTCGCGTACGGTTTACATCGGCACTTTTTATCCGCAGATCGCTCCCGAACGCATCGGCATTTGTCCCTATGTTACATCGCGGCACAATACTGACGCTGCGGTACGCGCATTAAGTAGCGCGGCATTTAATGTGTGCAGTTTAAATGCGCCGTGGGTGCTGGGACACATCGATGGCCTCAATCTTCCGCATATCGAGGCGCTGGTCACCTACGCCAAAGGGCAGCTTGTTGACTTTCCGGTATTTGCGCCCCCTGGTGGTACTAATCACATCAGTGCGCATTCTATCTCCGTTGCGACCCTTGCTGCGCTTGAGAAGGGTGAATCTGGCGAAGCCTACTTGCTGGGCGATGAAAATATCAGTTGGAAACATTATTTGGAGCTATGGTTTGCCGCTGCGGGTAACCCGCAAGAACTGCAGGTAAAGGAAGATGAGCACCCTCTATTGCCATCGGTGATTATGTTCGCGGGTGCCGGCGCAACCGTTCACTATGAGGCGGTCGCGTCTGAGCAGTTGGGCTACCCGCGTCAGCAAATTGGTGATCTGATTAAGCAGGTGGTGGCCACTTATTCAATCTGAGTGTTGATAGAGGGCTGCGGCAACTAGTGGCGTATCTGCGATGTCGTGCAATGATTTTGACTCTGAGCCTGTCTCAGCATGCTCCCTTGTGTGAGGGTTGTAGTTGCGCGATTTCTCAGCCGGTAGAGTCTTTCCCAGTCGCACAAGAATTTTTATCTGATGCACCGCATCATTTTTTTTGCATCTGGATCAATAGTTTAGCCTCGGTTGAGTAATTTTTTTCAAATAGAGAGTCAAATCAAAATCTAGCAGTTGCGGGCTGTTATATCGATCAAAAGGAGTGTAATCTAACCGATTGACGCAAAGCCACATTGCGATTAAAACAATAAATCAACATCTTGTTTACTCACAGTTGGAGACCACTATGACTGAAAATTTACAGGCCAACGACGCGGTTGGTATTTCTTTTTGGCTTATCTCGATGGCGCTCGTCGCCGCGACAGCCTTTTTCTTCCTCGAAC
>JAPKBI010000023.1 GCA_028823475.1 Halioglobus sp.
AGCATATTGAATTGGCGGGAGGGTCCTAGCGGGCGCTTCAGGCGCTGCATTTTTCTATTTTTGGAAAAGTTTCCACAGTGAGTCATTTGACCTGAAATAGCCGTATCGGGCGCCGTTTTTTTAAGTTCACTGTTCATATGGGTAAGGCGATCTCGGATACCCTCATGAATCCACATCATCTGATCGTTGATGCGGCCGTCTGCTTCAGTGGTGCAATAGCCGATAGTTGTCATGGCCGTGCCACCCGCAACAATGCCCTTGTGAAAGTTCAGCAGTAGATCACCGGGTATACCGTTCGGCGTTTTGCCCTCGTAGGTGGCAGCCTTGAGGATGCGATTTTTCAGCGGCAGTTTGCCGAGCATCGCTGGCGAGAAGGCTTTGTGCAGGCTATCGCTCATGACATACCCTTAAGTTAGATTTACACGTGATACGCCATATCCTAGGTACTATGGTTATAGATATCAATGATGGCGTGGTTTACTGCCGGATACCAATCCGGATAGTAAGCATTGAATGCACGCTGAGCGCAGAACCGAATCATGCCACGCGTCAAGCCGAACGCGTGATAGTGACGCTGCTCTCAGATGTGCTCATTCGCCAAGTTTTGCAGACAATCTATGATGCGAGAGTCAGTTTCTTCGAGAGTTTTCCACTTCAACCAGATGGCTCGCTTCGTGATGAGTTGAGGTTTGACGAGACACACCTCACAGTTTATCGGCTTTGGTATTTGCTACTGGAACCGGCGATGTCACGCTATAGCCAGGAGCCATAATCAATTGACGAAATTTTTTTCAGGTATTGCCACCCTTGTGTAGCCGTTGAAAAACTATATCCACGGTGACTGGAAAGTGATCCAGACGTGTCGCACGTTCCTTTCCCTCCCGGGTGGCACGGAAAAGGTGGGGGGTCATGCTAAGCAGTTGATGAATCTGTAGCTGGCTCAGCGGGTCAGTTTGAAACTGTAGTGTTGAGGTTTCCCCTTCCAAAAATCCTGCCGCGCACGCCTGTTGCAACATCGTTGAGTCAGAGCGTCTAACCTCCGGGTAGATCACTTTTCGTAGCTCGATAAGATGTTGTGGCCCCGCATCGACCATCAGTAGGGTGCCCCCTTCCTTCAGTACGGATCGAAAAGAGTTGAACACGGGGAATCCAAATAGGCTAAGCAAGCAATCGGCGCTGTTTGCTGCCAAAGGGATGTTGCGATTGCTGGCCACCAGCCAAGTGGCAGCAAGTCGGCGTGTTGCCGCTTGCACCGCCCATTTGGAAATATCAAAACCAATAATCGTAGGCTTACAATGACTGGAGGATTCGATCTGCGTCTCCAGTTGTTCTAGATAATACCCTTCGCCGCAGCCTGCATCCACAATGGTCGAGTCGGTATTGACCTGCGGTTTAACGAGGTTTGCCAGTTTGTCGGCCACCGGTTGATAGTGGCCGTCGTTGAGAAAATCACGTCGTGCTGCCACCATCTCTTTGCCGTCACCGGGGTCTCGGCTGCGCTTATCCGCAGCGCCAAGTAGATTGACATAACCTTGTCTGGCGATATCAAAAGCATGCCCGTCCGCGCAGCGCAGGCAATCTGCATCCAGCTGCAAAGCATGGTGGTCTAGCGGGCACGTCAGCAGGTCACTGTAAACAAACTTCATTTGAATAGTGCACTCACTGCCAATGAGCGATTGTGGCTGTAGCGCTCATTCATAGAAGCTGTTGTGAAAAATAGGCCAAAATATCGTTTAATGCCTCGCGCGTAGGATGGCCGCTCTCATTGACAAAGTCGAGCGTAAGCACCGAATGGCCTTTGCCGGGCAGGGTATGGGTGATAACGCGTGTTGCGTCAGAGTCGTTAAAGGCGTTTTCAATGGCCTGATATTTTTCAGCAGTGCACATAGGATCTTTAGAAAATCGGTAGGCGTGTATTGGTGCTGTGTTGTCGATACGTTGTCTAATTGTGGCAATTTCTGCTGCTGACATATGCAATTTGGTGGGTTTAAGCAGCGGCATCGACGGTTGTGAGCTGACTGCAGCCAGCACACTCTCATCGCCCATTAGCGAAATGGCAAAATTGCCTGTGAGGCACATGCCGATCACCCCGACCCCCTTGGTTTCGCTCCGTGTTTTAACGTCGCGGCACAGGGCTTTTAGCCAGTCTACAATCGGGCTTGAGCCATTCGCCTCAAACAACCTGAATTCCTTACGCATGCAGAAGACGCGCACTAGGTTGCCGCCGATGCTGACTTTCTCTAGTGGGCCAAACAGGTGCGGCAGTATCACCTCGAAGCCGTGCTCAACAAATTCATCCGCCAGCTGCATTGTTTCTGGCCCAATGCCGGGTAGCTCTTGGATGATTACCACGGGCGGGCCACTGCCACGATGATAGACATCATGGCTGATGGTCTGGCCCGCGCTGCAGGCAGCGCTAAAGGGTATTGAGCTGTAGTTGGAAATGGGCGTATAAGAATGACTCATGGTCTATCCCTTTTGATGTAACTCTTTGTAGATCGAGCTCGCCTCTATAACTGTAACACCAAGCCGATATCCGCGGTTAGAAGTGGCGCACGATACTTTCCGCATACGACTCCATGAATTGCTTCTTCTCATCGATAGTAGAATGCTTCTTTCCCAGCGCATACTGAAAAGGCGGTGCTACAGTACTTTCCAGTCCGTCATCAGCCAATCGCTGATAGAGTTTCAGGCTCGGTGATGCGTTGATACCGATCATCGCTTCGAAGGGCAGGTGATCACGTCCGTTTTCCGTACGCAGTTCATTCAGTTGTTGTAACAAAGGTCTGACGTCCTCCGGAGCAGTACCTGCACTTATATAGCCGTTCCCCACGCGTGCCGCGCGCCGCAGTGCAACTTGGCTGGCTCCTCCGACGTAGATCGAAGGATGCGTCTGGGGCGCTGGACTTAACTGTACCCTGGGGAAGTCAAAGTGCGTGCCATGATGCTCGACCATTTGGCCATCCCACAGTTTATTCAGGACCTCAATGATCTCATCAGTAATTTTTCCTCGCTGGTGAAAATCTACACCGTAGATATCAAACTCTTCTTTCATCCAGCCAATGCCCACGCCTAAGATAAAACGATTGTCACTGAGTATCGCCAGTGTGGCGCTCGCGCGCGCAACCTCATGGGGGTTGCGCAGCGGTAGAACGTAGACACCACAGGTAAAAAGCAGTTTGCTCGTTACCGCAGCCATGGCAGCGAAAATAGCAGTTTGGTCCGGGTATTCGTCATCGGGCTGCATCGGTGGCCTGCCACTTTCCGAATAGGGATAATTCGGAACGATGGACTCAGGGTAGACCGCATGATCCCCGCTCATCAGTCCATGAAAGCCCATTTCCTCTGCAAAGCGGGCAATCTCAATGAGTTGGTCAGTTTCAGCCCAGGTAATGGCTTGCCAGAATTTCATGTGCTTCCCTCCAGATGTAGCACCGTGACGTTGTCGATTTAGATGGGTTCTTGCGGTACGTCGAAATACGCTTCATATTCTGTAAACAGTGCACGCAGTTCGTTCTCTTCCATTCCCGTATTCTCCAGACTATACAAATGCTTGCCGTGTTTATCCGCAGGATTGTTGTCGAGAAAAGATTGCATTGCTGTGGCTGCCTTGTCAGATAGCTCTATATCGAAGTGTTCATAGGCGCGACGAACCGTTCCCACTTGGTCTGCCATGAAATCGCGGAAGTACAGGTCGACGACCTGACTCTCGGGAAGTTGTCCTGATTTTCGGTAAGCGACGGTATTGTTGTAACCCTGTGCCAAAGCTTTGGCGTAGTAGGCGGTGACCTTGCTTAGATCAGTTTGGTCGCTGGACATCGTATGCAGAGTTGTTGCCAGATTACTGGTGGAAATTACAATTTTCACCGGATCGCGGTGCGTCTGTACAAAAAGTGCATCGGGATATTCTCTATGAATGTGTTGTAGATGCCATAGGTGTTGCGGAGATTTGAGAGCCCAGCGTTTCCCCGGTGCTTTCCACTGCAAGACTTGTAGGAATCGTCGGTGCCATTTGAGCGCTGACCGCATATCACATTCCATTACCCAGCGGTCATAGGTTGGCACGAAAAACTGCACCAGATAAATCATCGAGGTGAAATCATGACTGGTCATGGTGACACATTCCTGGGCGCGTTCGGCGCCCATCGGATGCATCTTTTTGAATTCCGGCAGCAGCTGGTCAACTCTTGCTAGGTCTGCTTGTGCCAGCGCGATGCGTGGGTCGCTAGTATAGGTGGCTGTTTCTGGAGGCGGCAGTGGCCGCGCAGTTTCCCAAGTAAGAGGTACACGATTGTCTGGATCCATAACGAGTAGGTCGTGAAAAATGGTGGTGCCAGAACGGGGTGGGCCGACAACAAATATCGGGCGCTCTATACGCTGCTGTTCAATTTCAGGTAGTTGTTTAAAAAGTGCGACAAACTTGAGCCTATTTTCCAGAGTGCGCACCAGGTCAGACTTGGCGATAATGCGACCGAGCAGAGAGAGATTAGCTTCCTTTTCTAACCCCTCAAGCAGAAGTGCCAATGGCTGTCGAAATTCATTTTCGCCAAAATCAGTCAGGCCGGTGTTGGCGGCAGCGGTCTGCAGCAGCTTGTCCAGACTGAGATTAACGGGTTCTATACCAATGGTATTAACGCCACGTCCGACCAGGTTCAGAAAGCGCACAGGGAGAGGCATTTTACTCCGCATTTTAGGCGCCTAAATCAGAAAGCTTCATGACAGCCGCTTGCGGTGCTTCCACGTCGCCTGTGACTAGGAAAAAGCGCCAGAATACCAAGCCGAAGAGATTGCCCTCCGTATCCAGCCAGTTCGGTAGACCGGGATCCGAATGGGCGATGATCATTCTGAAACTACCGTCACTCTCTACCACAGTCTGAGTCCGATTGAGCGACACGCTGCGGCTGCGAAAATCAAAGGTCTGCTGAAAGCGATTCCATAAACACACGTTAGCGAAGCGACACTCGGGCCAGCGACCGGTAATCACCAAAGCATCATCTGGGCCCAAGAAAAACGGAGCCATAGAATAGTGGGCATCAAAGGCCGCTAGGCCAAAATCACCGGGTGGCTGCGGCGGTGGAAATTCGTTGGGCGTGAGTGACACGAATGCGGGTAGTACGCCGTTGGCCATAGGAGGCATGCCCAGCGTCCTACCGTGGATGGCGTTACAAACGCGTCGAATACCGGCAGACACTGTCTCGTCAGTGGGCGCAGCAGGAACGCCTTTCGCCGTCAGGCATTCAATGTGGATACGCGGCTCTAGGTTTGGCTCCATAGCGGCAGGACTGGCGTGTTCAAAATAATGCCGCGTCGTAACCCGAGAGGCGCCAGGCTCCAGTGGCAGCCAGCCTTTGTCCTTTGATTCGCCGCCCAGATAAAATGTAAAGTCGCCATTGCTGTCAATCTCCAAGTTTTGGTCATTAATCACGCCAGCAGTTCTGGTCGCTATGTGCCCATCTTCAGCGCCCACCTCAATGGTCAGGGAAAAGTAGGCTGCGCCATGCATACTGCCGTGTATAACGTAGGCGTGATCAGGGCTCACAGGCGCGTCGAAGTAAATCGCGTCTGAGTTGTCTCCCAAGAGTTTGCGGCTTGATGTTGTAATGCGACGGAAGTCCGGCTGACTTGCATCCAATTCAAAGTTCCCCACTAGAGAGGCTTCTATAATATGCATTAGCGCGCGGTGTGAGCCTACGATGTCCTCTGGGGAATTTAGATTCCATTCAGGACTTGACCAACGCGTGTCGATCTCCTGAAGTAGCTCAATAAACTCGCCTAGGGCAGTGCGACTCTGTGTTTCAATAGTCATAGTGGTTTCCGTCATGTGTTAGTTATTGGCTGTCGCCGTATGTGGGTTAGTGGATTCAAAAGGGATATTGAAGCGTTTACGATAAAACATCAATCGCTGCTCGACTTCCTGTGGGTCGAGGCCAAAATCAGTCAAACTGTACTTGTGTGCACCGTGCTGATGTTGCTGATTACTGTCTAGCCAGGCTTGCATTGCCATGCGCGTATCAGGCGTGAGCGGTCGCCCTAAGAAATCGTAAATCCCCTGCATCGCATGTTCCCAGTTTGCAGTGATGTCTGCATACAAAACGTCATACTGATTCTGATCAGAAACGCTGGCAGCGCGTACCTGAAGACTTTTCTCTAGCATACGCTCAGTCTTCTTTAGCCACTCCTGACCTACCCACTCTGGGGTTACACTTGCACTGTCGCGCACAATGGCATTCCACACCATCGAGCAGGAAGACCCAACCACTTTGACCGGATCGCGGTGTGGGCAAATCAATTTGGCGTTGGGAAATACCTGCAAAAGCGCGTCCAGGTCCTGCATATGTTGAGGGGATTTGAGAAGCCAAGGTTTGTCTTCGGGATCATCTCGAAACCATGAAATAATTTTCAAAAGAAGCGCCATATGCTCATAGGCAGCGGTCTGGTTATGTGTCATTAACCACTCGGCAAACGTCGGTATTTTTGCCGATACCTCAAATAATTGTGTTGAAAAACCGTGTTGTATTAGCCCAATTTCTTCTTCCACTTCGAAGGTGTCCAGCGGGTGCACCGCGGCAATCTGTGGACTCATATAGAGAACCGCTTTTAAGCCTTTTTCTACCGCAGTGATACGCGGGTCAACTTTCCCAGCTGCCCTTGCCGCAAAGCACTCTGGATACGGCACTGGATAAACTGACTCCCACGATTTGATATGCAGAAAATTTGAATCTGATGCCATCAGGCGCTGCAGTCGAGTTGTGCCAGAGCGCGCAAGGCCCACAATGGCGACCGGGTCCGGCATAGAGCGTGCAAGGATTTCGGGATGGCGCTTAACAAGATCCTGAGCATATAAGCGGTCTGTTAGCAGGCGCAAAATACTGGATTTGCTCATAAACCTCCCTAAAGGATTAAGGTCGGCCTCATCCTCGAGTGACTTCACTAGTAGCTTCATCGGCTCCAGAAAGCTGTCTCCACCAAAGTCGGTTAAACCGGTTTTCTTTTTTGCTGTTGCAATTAGCGCCGATGGATTAAGGTCAAAACGAGCGATGCCTAAAGCACCAGCGCCACGCAGCGCGCTGTTGAGGATACGCATCGGAGTGCGCTGGTAGTCGATGGCTTGCAGTTTTTTGTTTGCAGTCATTTTGTGTTCTCATTCAATACATGATAAGTCACCGACTCTCATGCGGTCGGTGTCTATTTAGGCTATCATCCATGTGGTCGAAGGTGCCACACTAGATCTATTCAAAAAGAGATTCTTTTTATCAATGGTTGATGCAAAGGCCGATCAGGTCGTGTCCATTCTCGCCGCTGCCAGACGCTGCTATCTTGTCAATGGTATTTCCGCCACCGGAATGAAAGACGTGGCTGCCAGTGCTGATCTGGCACGTTCCACCCTGTACCGATATTTCCCAGGTCGTGACGACTTATTGGTTGCGACGATCATGGAAGAAATGATCGAGCTTAATAATTGCATCCGCAAGCGGCTGGCCAGATACCCCCATCCTGCGGACCAGTTGGTTGAGGGGCTATTAGTTGCGATCAAGGAGATTCCTCGGCGCCCACTGCTGCATGCGGTGTTTGCCTCGGAGGGGGACAGCCGAGCGCGCCGCGTGATTTGGAGTTCTAATGTTATTGTCAGCTTCGGCGAGGAACTGATGGATCATGTTATTCAGCCTGCTCGAGATGCAGATTTGTTGCAGGACGCAGTGCGTCCCGAAATTTTGGTAGAGTGGGTCTATCGCCTGCTATTGTCATTTCTCACGCTGCCCAGTAACTGGGTCAAAAGCGATGTGCAGTTGCGCACTACGCTGCATGCGCTGTTGGTCCCTGTGTTGTTGAAGTAATTTTTGATGCAATTTCTTGCATTGGTTCTGAGCCTGCGACGTTAGCGGCCATTATTTCATGTGCACAGTTATAGCCGGGCAAAAATGTCACGCCGGGGCCGGGATGACAAGAAGCGCCGCACAGAAACAGGTTGTCAATTGGTGTTGTATGGCCTGTGCCGTCGATAAGACAGCGGTCGCCGATCATTTGGTCAGGATGCAGCAGGCCATGCGTCCAGTCACCGTTAGTAACGCCCTGCATGCTGGCAAAGTGATCAGATGAAAAAATAGCTTGATCAACAATTACCTCGCGGAAGTCGGGCATATACAGGCAGATATGATCAATGAGTTTTTCACCCATCTGGTCTCTTAATTTGCCGCGTTGATCTTTATCTGCCTCGCAGGGAAAATAGAAGCCATAGGCACTTGCGATATGGAAACCGGGTGGCGCAAGTGTTGGATCGACTATTGTGGGGATCTGAAACGCCAGCGGCACATGCTCGGGTAATTCGCCGCGCAGGCAGGTTTCGTAACTACGCTGTAGCTCGCTAGGGTCGAGAACCATGGCGCCACCGAAGTATGCACCGGGTATGTTGTTCAGTTTTTTCAGGTGAGGCGAGTATGTGGGTCTGCCTTTCAGCTTAAATAACATATGCACAAACGCGCCTTGGTGGGTAAACGCGTCTACTTTTAGTTGGTCGGCCTCTTCCAGGGTGTGGGTCGCGAGTAAGCCATTAAATGTTGCCTGTTTGTCTAAATTTGAAACGATGATATTCGCATAGAAGCGCTGTCCACTTTTTAGCTCAACAGCCACAGCGCGATTGTCTTCTACCACAATGTGTGAAACTCGTTGTTTCAGTCTGACCTCGCCGCCCAATGCGATAATTTGCTCAGCGAGGCAATCTGATAGTTTGCCAATGCCGCCTCTGACGCGTTGCATCAGGCCGTCCGATCCTTCCTGCGCCATGGTGTAAATGAGGCACATGCCCGATCCGGGCGTATAAGGCCCTTTGTAGGTAGCTTGTACCGCTGCGAAGGCCATGCTGGCGCGCAGTTCGCGGTGCTTGATCGGGTCTGGGAAAAATTTGTCGATGATATCCATGGCCGAGCCCTTGAAGGCCAGTTCCAGGTGCTGTCGTTGTTTTGATGTTTTTGCTTCGGCAATCAGATCTTCCAGTTTGCGCGGTGCTTTGCGCGCAGTGAAACGATCAAGCACCTGTGCTGGAAATTGGCAAAATTTCATCAGCCGAACGAATCCCAACATGGCGCCGGGACCGAAACTGCGCAAGACATTGAAGGCAAGCTTCAGCGGATCCTTAAAAAATATCAGCGGACGAGCCTTCGCGCCTGCCAGGTTTACGGCCATTACCGGTAGCGGAATTAACTCTACGCCATGCGATTCAAAATCAAAATACGACTTTATCTCTGCAGATAGAGGGAACAGGCAGCTAGCACCGACCTCATTGCGACAGTCTTTGAGGATCTCCCGAGTACCGCCCATACCTCCGACATAATTATTTTTCTCCAGTACAAGAACCTTGTGCCCGTTGCGGGCTAGTACCAAACCGGTGGCGAGCCCATTGTGGCCGGCACCGACAATGATGCAGTCATACGTTTCATTGCGTTCTTTGGCAGAGGTGGTGGCTTCAGTCTGCTTGTTCATACCATGCGCTCCAAGGTTTGGGGCTTTCTTGTATAACCGTTATATCGGACATATTATTTTAAATGTCCTATTACGGCAAGGTTCAAAAAGCGTATATTAATTTTTTCATGCGGAATTGTTATGACAATACTAAATACCGTAACGTTAGTCTGGATAGTGATTAAAGGGTCAGGTCGACTCGCCCGCGACGCCCTCGGAGACATGACGGGTCGCAGTCTGCCCTTTAAGGCGGCCGACGTCGCTACACCGGACGTCTTGACCCGCTTGATCAATGAGGGCGCGCTACAATCAAACACTGCACCAATAAAAATCAACACGCTGATACGTCAAGATATTCCGTCTGTCAGCAGCAATTGCCACAACTTAGTATTGACGATTGAGCAAGCCGGCGAGGCGACTTTGCCGGCGAGTTTGTTCGTCAAGGTACCTATGGAATCTTTGGCAACTCGTTGGTTCTTCAGTATTATTAATTCTTGGCAGTTAGAATCTTACTTCTTTCGTCATGTTGCGAAAACTCTGCCCCTGCGGACGCCTATAACCTATGCCACTGCGTACCAAGGGACGCGTTTCTATCTAGTTCAGGAGAACCTCCACGAAGACCCTACAGTCGAATTGTTTATCAACCCAGACATGCTGCAGGGTCCATCTTTAGAGCGAGTTCACAGTTGTCTGGATACCTTCGCGCGATTGCATGCCTGCCACTACGACCTCAGCAGCCAAGAGCGCGAGGCGATACTTCCTTTGGATTACCATCTTTTTCTTTCTCCCACCATGGGCTTGGTAGCGCGCAATCTGAATCGCCTGGCATTAAAGCCGTGTATGAAAAAACGTCCAGGCGACATACCGGCTGATGTTGCAGACGCCTATCGGCTTACAATCGAGCACTGGGACGAGATGCTCGCCTATTGGTTTTCCGGTCCGCTGTCCCTGCTGCATGGCGACAGCCACCTTGGTAATTTCTTCGTCTGCGGACAAGAGATGGGTATGTTGGATTGGCAAGCTGCACATTGGGGCAAGGGTATTCGCGATGTGCAGTACTTCCTTATTGATTCACTGCCGGCCGACACGCTAGCGGCCCATGAACGAGAATGGGTTGAATATTATGTGCAGCGTCGTGCTCATTACGGCACTGCCATCGATTTTGAACAGACATGGCAGGAATACCGAAGCTTCACATTCCACACATTGATGACCATCATTGTTACCATTGGTTTTGGCGCGCTTAACGAAGAGCAGGACGCCCTGTTTACGGAAGTTTTGAGGCGGGCCGTGGCGGCCGTTCAGCGCGTAGATTATGCGGGCTGGCTGCGAGAATTTTTGAAGTCACCTTCGGTCTAACCCCTTTTTTCTTTGTAGGCTTGCATGGGCACTATGACTGAGGCAATAGGCGACGCGTAAGTAATATTTACCCGGCGATACTGTTGGCGTCCGTTAGGCTATTAATTCAGGATACTCTTAGATGAAAGCAGTTCGGTGTTGCGACAAACAGATTCATGTGGTGGATGTGCCAGCTCCTAAGGGTGAAGGTGTAATCGTCAACGTGCGTTCGGCGGGCATCTGTGGGTCTGATCTACATATGCTTAATGCGGGGTTTAATCTTACCGCAACGCTGGGTCATGAGGTTGCAGGGACGTTGAGTGACGGCCGTGCGGTGGCACTAGAGCCGATTGCGCCCTGCGGGCACTGTGACATGTGTGTTCAGGGTGATTACAGTCTTTGTCGTTTGAGCGCGGGGATGGTCTACGGTGTTGGTCGCGATGGCGGTATGGCGGATAAAATTATTGTTCCTGCGCGCTGCATCGTACCCTTGCCCAGCAACGTCAGCGCTGCCGACGCCTGCCTTGTTGAACCGTTGGCGGTAGCGGCGCACGGTATCCGCATGCTGGACATCAAGCCCAGCAGCCGGATCGCGATAATTGGTGCGGGTGCGGTCGGACTCGCGGCAGCTGCAATGTTAACGCCGTTTGTTGCAAAGGTAGATGTCGCCGCCCGACACAACGCGCAAAAAGAGGCGGCCGAGCGCTTAGGTGCAGGGCTTAATCCTAGCGGGGAGTACGATGCGGTAGTGGAGTGCGCCGGTACTTCTGAAGCATTAATGCAGGCCGCTCGTTTGTGCAAGCCCGGTGGCATTATTTTGTTGTTGGCCACATATTGGGACGGAGTGAGTCTCCCGTCGTTTGAAGTTTCAATGAAGGGCCTAAAAATCTATGCCTCTTCAATGTATGACCGCACAGGTCTTGTGCGCGACGTTGATGCGGCCGCCCAGTTGATGGCCCAGCGCCCCGAGTTACCGGGAATTTTGATTACGCATCGATTGCCGCTCGACGCCGCCGCAGAGGCTTTCTCCATTGCAGCGAATCGAAAGGCGGGTGCAATTAAAGTGGTGTTGGAGCCGTAATCGATTGTGGAGATAGACGCGCCATAAGTTTAACAATTCTTAACCAAAGTCCTGCAGTGTTTTACATGAAGTTTTGTTCCAATAAAGTCCTGACACACTATTGGAGATCAGATATGAAAGCACTTATCCTTGCCCTTAGTTTGACACTCGTTTCCAGCGCTGTATTGGCACAATCGGAGAATGAGCCGCCCAGCGGCAATAAAGTTGCTAAATTAGAGCGCATGCAAAATAATTTGGAACTAACAGATGAGCAAGTCGCGCAGATGCGTGACATACGCCAAGCGGGCGGCAGTCGCGAAGAGATGCACGCAGTGCTTAATTCAGAGCAGCAGACAAAAGCAGCCAAACTTCGTGAGACGCACAAGGGCAAAAGTGGAGATCGAAAACGTCGCTTGCGGCAGCTGGGTCTGAGTGACAAGCAGAAGACGCAAATCCAGAATATTCGGAAGGAGGGCGGCTCGCGAGAGGATGTCCGTGCTGTCTTGACGCCAGAGCAGCGGGCTAAATTGGATGCGGCGCACTAAAAACATAAGGAGGCAGGCGCGCACGCTGAACAATAGACGAAAGCCAGGGCCGACCCGACGATCAGGTTGGCCGTGTTTTTCTAGCGGTCTGGTGTATTCTCTGCCAGCACGCGGTTTATCTGTTCAGCAAGATCGAAATCTTGCATCGTAATCCCACCTGCGTCATGGGTGGTTAAGTCTATCTCGACCCGATTGTACACATTTGACCATTCAGGGTGGTGGCCGGCAGCTTCCGCTAGCACCGCCACTTTGCTCATGAAGTCAAATGCCGCAATAAAATCCGCAAACACTAACTGCAGATGCAGTTTTCCTTCGCTTAGTGTCCAGTCCCCCAGTTTAGTCAGTTGCTCCGTTATCGCTGTTGGTGACAATTTTTCACTAGGCATAATGAGTGTCTCTTGATGTTAGCTAGGGCAGTAGATTAGCACTCTTACACAGGTATTATCCAATGGCAGGGGAAATCAAGGGCTGGGTATACTGTGGTTGGAGGCCATTTTCGAGCAAAGTGAATTGACAACTCTGTGGCAGAACGAATGTGGTTGCAGTGTCAAGGCCTTAGATTACTATGAGTTTTTAGTGTGTTCCAGTGCAGCGTCATTATGGCTAGACTGGAAACGTTGTTGATGGCCAAAGGGTGTCTTTGCGCTCACTGATGAATTTGACCTAAACAATAGGCGTACGCCGTTGCAAGGTCGCCAGATCGCTAGGCACAGTATAGAGTGCTAATGGGTTCACGTGCGTGAAGCGGGGAGTGCAATCGTGCAGCCGACACGCTCAATATTTAGCACTGCGAGGAAGTAATAATGAAACGATTAAGCCAGCTCAGTCGCTCCATCAGTGGTAGTGTCGCAATCGTTACCGGTGCGGCCAGTGGCATGGGGCGCGCGACAGCCCACTTGTTTGCTGACGAAGGTGCACGACTGGCCATTATGGATATTAACGGGGGCGGTCTGGAGACGGTGGCGGAAGAAATCCGTTCAGTCGGCGCAGAGGTACTTGCGCTCACGGTCGATTTGTCGTCCCGCGACGCGGTAGAGCAGGCCGTGTTGCAGGTTGCTGCGCATTTTGGTGCGATTGATATTTTGGTTAACAATGCGGGGCTGGTGATTCCAACGACCGTGGATGCCGATAATTTTGCCGAGGCCTGGGACATGTCCTTGGCGGTGATGGCTGGCGCACAGGCGTGGGCTATTCGCGCGGCGCTGCCAAGCCTTCGCCAATCCCTCCATCCTCGTATTGTGAATATTGCGTCTACTGAGGCGTTGGGCGCGACTCGTTACGGTAGTGCTTATACCGTAGCCAAGCACGCCAGCGTGGGTTTGACCCGTGCCATGGCGGTTGATCTCGGTAAGGAAGGCATTACGGTTAACTGCGTTTGTCCCGGACCGATTCGCACTGCAATCACCGACGGGATAACGGAGGAAGACAAAGCGACCTTTGCCAATCGTCGCACGGTGCTACGCCGCTATGCCGATCCTGAGGAAGTCGCTCACGCGACGCTGGGGCTTGTATTGCCCGCTGCGGGGTTTATGACCGGAGCGACGGTAGTGGTGGACGGTGGGGTGACGATTCGTAACGCCTAAGCGGAGGGCGGCATGCTGTGAGGATCAACGCTCTTGCGTTTTGGGTTAATCCATTAGTGCCATAGCGCGGGTAGCCTTGTTGTCTAGCAATTCCTGAAAATTGCTAACCGAGTCTTTGAGATATGCAGCCCCTACTTTTTTGAGTGCGGGTTCGATATTGGGTGGGGCGTCGTCTACTGCAAGAAATTGACATACTCTGGCCAGCGTCGTCGCAGTATGAGTAGAGAGTTCTTCGTAGGTGATGTTCAGTACCTCTTCGTGTAATAACGTCGCTGAAAGGGCGCTACGCTCTGCTTCTATTTCGGCAGACCTTTTTTCGAACGCGTCGATGTCAATATGTACTTGTATCGGCGTTTCACTTCGGCCGCCAGCTCCCGAGTGATTGGGCCCGCCATTCAGAAAAATCTGCTCAGACACAAATCGCCTGAGCGCATTGTTTCGAGTGAGATGAATGAATCGGATGTCAGGCATTGCCAGCAACCAGGTTATTGCGTCATTCCACCGCGAGTTTAAAAACGCACTGTACAGCGCCTTAAATCCGCTGGCCGCGTTGTCGCTAGAAAGTGCTCGTTGCATAAAGCCCACCGGGTCTGAATCTCGTTCTAACAAAAGGCGCTGCAGCCTTGCCTCCCGTTCACTCTTGCTGGCATCTACAAGATCGAAGCCGTCTTCATAGCCGCGCACATTTTGCGAGCCTAATAGTTCTCCATGACAGCTCACGCCTGGCAGACTATTAAGCGTCTTCACCAGCAGTGTGCTACCGGTGCGGGGCGCGCCAACGATAACAAAACTTATGGGCATGAGACGTCTGTTGCGTCGTAAGATCTATCTACACAAAATATCATGGTTATTCGCTTGATATAGGGGGATTGGATCAAGTTATAGCACGTTCATCGATTAAGTCCAGTCAGCAAGTCTTTGGACGTCACTACGCGGTGACTGACAGGCTGTCTATAGTTACGTATGCTGTTTGCAAGGAATTGCGATTGCCATTCCGATGGCGAATACTATTAGTGATACTTCATAGGTCAGGGATAGCGTTATGCAAGCTGATAAAATCGCTCATTATTTTGATCTGACTGACAAGGTGATTGTGGTTACCGGAGGTAGCCGGGGCTTAGGCTTTGAAATGTGCAGAGCCTTTGCCCAGTCGGGGGCCACAGTTGTGATTAGTTCACGCAAGGCCGAGAGCTGCCAGCGCGCGGCAGAACTGATCGAGCAGGAAACGGGCCAAACATGCCTGCCGGTTGCGTGCCACGTAGGTGATTGGGATGCGTGTGATGCGATGGTGGAAAAAGTCTATGAACAATATGACCGTATTGACGTGCTGGTGAATAACGCAGGTATGTCACCGCGTTACGAATCGCCTGCAGCTGTCTCTCGAGAATTGTTTGATAAGGTAATCGGGGTTAATCTTGCTGGTCCCTTCCGGCTGTCGGCGACCGTGGGTGAGCAAATGGCACGTGGGCGGGGCGGTTCGATTATCAACGTGAGCAGTATTGCAGCAGTAGCGCCCAGCGCGTCGGAACTGCCTTACGCGGCCGCCAAAGCGGGATTGAACAACCTGACTGAGGGGCTGGCCCATACCTTTGGGCCGAAAGTGCGCTGCAATGGCATTATGCCAGGCGCATTTATGACGGATATCTCTACTGCTTGGACTGAAGAGGTCAAGAATGCCTTGTCTGCGCTAGTGCCACTGGGACGGGCTGGACAGCCCGAAGAAATTGTCGGCGCGGCACTTTATTTAGCTTCAGATGCCTCTCGTTATACCAACGGCGCGATCATTAAAGTAGATGGTGGTACTGCTTTCGGCAATTGAGAGAGTCTGGGACGCCGCCTCAGGCGGTACGCAATTTAAGGAAGGGATTCATCCATCGAAATTTCCAGTCAGTGAACTTTAGCGGCGCATCCAATACGACTAGGCAGATGCAATCTTCAGACTGAAGGGCTGTGGGTGCGTGCACATCACCCTGCCGGCGGACCAAAAAATCGCCTTCGTGATAACTGCCGTGAGCGTCAGAGAAACCACCTTGGAGTATCAGGGTCATTTCACTGCCGCGATGCGTATGCTCAGGAATGCGGCCCCCAGCACTGAAGTGGTAGATGGCTAGCTCATGCTGCGGGTCGCCGGTCTGCAGATAGCTGATGCGCAATGTGGATCCAATATTTTTCCAATTCAAGTCGCTGAAATCACCGTGCATCAGACGCTGCAATATTGCAGGCGTGTTGCTGGTATCTTTGTTTGTTTTTGTATACGACAGCGGAACTTCTTCCTCCAGCCTAGCGAGCACTGCATTCAACTGTGCATCACC
>JAPKBI010000024.1 GCA_028823475.1 Halioglobus sp.
TGCGTACTTGCTCAGGTGTGCTATTAATGAAGCCAGCAATAATTCGAGTGCCTTCGTCGAGCTGAACTAAGATGATAGGGTGACCTGCTTCAAACGGCGGCTGAATTGGGTGATGCATTCGCACAAAGCTATGAATTTCACCGCGGCCGCATGATTCGATCGCATCTAAGTCAAATGACTGGCAGTGCTTGCAACACGCGCCGGGGGGGTGTTGTAACTGGTCACAGTTCTGGCAATGCTGTATCAGGAGTTTGCCGCCCTTGAGCCCATCCCAAAAAAACTGGGTATCCTTATTGACACCAATTCTAGGCCGTAGTGCTTGCTCCATAGTATTCTCTCTTTTGTTCTAACAATCAGCTGTCTCGCTAATCCATATTGCTAACGCTTATAGGCCTTCATCTCTAAGCCAAAGCGGGCGACCAAGTCGCGCATCACTTCTGCCACGCCACCGCCAAAGGTGTTAATCTGCCAGCTGCGGTATTCGTTCTCAAGGTCTCCTTGAAGTGCTGCCCCTGCGCTACCGCGCTGCAGCATGCCCTGAGCTCCAAGCACGTCCATTAATAAACGATAAACCTCGATAACCGCTTCTGAACTTCCCGCTTTAATGGCGGAAGAAAAGGCAGGGCCGGGCTCCCCGTGATCATTTTCCCATGCCGCCTGCCAATTCATTATGCGCATCGCTTCAAGAATATTGTGTGATTCAGCTAACGCGAGTTGCACCCAAGGCACGTCAATGGGTCGACCACCATCGGGCTGTCCCTCTCTTGCCCAAGCTAAGACGCGACTGTACATCGCCAGCGCATTGATCCCGCAAGCGGCTAAGCCTACTCGCTCATGATTGAGCTGTGAGGTGACTAGCTTCCAGCCTCCATTTAATTCGCCTGCAATCATGTTAGCCGGGCAACGCATATTGTCATAGTAAGTCACATTTGTTCTAGCGCCACCAATGGTGTGGATCGGCGAAAAAGAGTAGCCTGGTTGATCCGTAGATACCATAAAAATGGTGATGCCTTTATGGCGTTTACTTGCGTCGGAGTCGGTGCGCGCTGCCAGCCAAACATAATCTGCTGCTTCAGCGCCAGTTGTGTAGATTTTGTTGCCATTAATCAGATAGTCGGCACCCTGGGGCACCGCACTAGTGCTTAGCGACGCCAAATCAGTGCCAGAACTTGGCTCCGTATAACCGATAGCAAAATGTAATTCACCAGTCGCTATCTTAGGTAAAAAAAATGACTTATGTTCTGCGGCTCCATGGGCAATTAATGCAGGCCCCACAGTGTTGACGGTAACAAAAGGAAAGGGTGCACCAGAAATGCGAGTTTCTTCAAAAAATATCAGTGATTCCTGCGCGCCGTAGCCCTTGCCGCCATATTCCGTTGGCCACCCTACGGTCAGCCACCCATCTTTTCCGATCTGACGAATAATATCTTTATAGGCGTCACCTGCCTCTTTATTGCGTACCGCCTCCTTGTTCTTCGGCGTCATCAGCTTTGAAAAATAGGTCCTTATCTCTTTGCGGAGAGCGACTTGCTTTTCACTTTGTTCAAGAAACATAGGCATCGAACTCATTTAAATAGGGTTGGTGGTAGGGCTCATCGAAATTATTTGAAGGCCTAAAGCTCAGGGCAGTAGCACGACAACTTCCCCTATCACATGATCACCAATAGTATTTTTACCTGTGATGTTTAACGTGGCAGAACGCTCGATATCGTCTTTTCTGATAATTTCACCATTCATAGTCATTGAGTCACCCGGGTAGTTTGGCGCACCCAGTCTAATCGATACCTTCTTTAGAACGCCAGATGGCCCAGTCCAATCGGTAACATAGCGACCGACCAAACCGTTAGTAGTTAATATATTCATAAAAATGTTAGGTGACCCAAGCTCTCGAGCAGCATCTTGATCGTGATGAACATTCTGATAATCACGGGATGCAATGGCCGCACCTGTAATTAACTTTGCGGTGATATCGATGTTTAATTCTGGCAGTCGATCACCCATCCGGATGCTGCTAAAGTCGACATTACTCATACGGCAATCCCTAGGTTATCGTCATCAGCTAATTTTTTTCCAAGCTGCGCCAACTGCTCTTGCGCTCCGCCTAAGGTATATTCGAGCTGTTTTGCCCACAAAAAATAGCGATGTATAGGATAGTCAATGTCTGCTCCCATGCCGCCATGCAAATGCTGTGCTGTATGGCCTATTCTATGGCCAGCTTCGCACGCCCACCACTTCGCTGTGCGCGATTCGGTGGTCGCATCTTGGCCGCTACTGATTTTGTATGCTGCAAGCCAAATACAAGCGCGTAAGGATGAGTAGTCTATATAACCATTGGCAGCTCGATGACTGACAGCCTGAAAGCTGGCTAGCGGTTTATTAAATTGATGGCGTTCACTTACGTAACGGGCGGTGCGCTTAATCGCTTCTTCAACCACACCTAATTGTAAAGTGGCTATTGCGACATAACTGCGCTGCAGCACCCACTCCAGCATGTCCAAGCTTGAAGAGGGCCCAATGGTTCGTTTTGGATCAATCGACATGTCATGAAAAGTTAACTGATAATGTGGCTCGTTATTACTGGCGATCTGTAGTGCGACCGTTACGATGTCTTGATTCAGGTCTAGCAAGTAAAGCACATGACCGCGTTCAGTTTTCAAAGGTAATAAAATTGCTGCTGCATCCGTGGCAAATGCGACGTTATTCACGCAGCCTGAGACTTTATCACCGTTAAGAGAAAGTATGCTATTTAGCCCGGTTCGTGTAGTGTCAGCGACAGCAATTGTAAAGTGTGAGTCACCCGCAGAAAAAGCAGGCAGAAGCGATTGTTTGTTCTGCATTGATCCAAATTTTTCTATCGCCTGCGCTGCAACAATACTCTGCCAAAGGGGAAGCCTGGCCAGCACAGCGCCTTGGGCTTCAAGTAACGTACTGGCCTCTAAAAAGTTCAAACCGCTACCGCCGAAATCCTCGCTGACAATCGCGCCGAGCAGTCCTGCGTCAGCCAGCACACGCCAAAGATCAGCATCGAAGCCTTCAGTCCTGGCTCGATCTAACTTGTGATAAGCGTCAGATACCTGGTCACGAAAAATATTTTGGGATAGTGCTTCCATTGAATGGTGCGTTTCTGTTTTTGTAAAATCCATAAGGTCTGTGCTCTGTTATCGTCTACTTTCTTCGGTTGGCGGTCGTTCGAGTGGTTCTAAAGCGGTAGAAAAGGTTTATATTTTAAGATACGGAAACGCATGGTGCCAACCACCTCATCATGTTGATTTCTATATTCAGTAAGTTGGGTGACAAAATAACCCACGCCCAATGCGGTTGTCTTGCGCTCGGAGACAGACTCAATCGTTGAATAACCGCTAAGCTTATCGCCTTCAAAAACTGGCTGGACATACTCTTGTTCGCAGTTGGTTGCAACTACCGCTAGGTAACCATGTTCTGCAAAGTGTGGCATGGCAGGATTTTGCTCCCGTGTATCAGAGCCCGGTGGGTGCTGCGCGCCAAAACCTGTCATCGTCCATGCTTGCATCATCGTCGGCGGAGCGATCACGGCGCCCTCTGGCGCACCCAGAACGGCCGCAAAAGTCGGGTCACTATAGGCTGTATTTTGGTCACCCATCGCTTCGCACCAATGGCGAATCATCGCGCGATTAACCGTGTCCCAGCTTAAAAAAGGGCCAGCTTCGGCGCCCACACACGATTGCAGTTTTTCTTCGAGAGCTGCAATTTCGTGTATTTCCGCTTCGTTAAGGGATTCAACTTGTCTGCGCAACTTATTTTCTCCGAACAATCTACGTGTCCCCTCCACCATGACTTTCACGCGTCTATAGCGTAATTTTTACTACTGGGGAGTGGTAAATTTCTATGCCTCGAGTGTATAGAGTCACGAAAGGATAAACGAGAACCTCAAAAAATATATCAGGACAGCCGGCGACCTGCAACAGGATCGCGCAGTTTACATGATCCGCAGGCCCCACTGGGAGCCTCTGAATTCAGGCTGAGCCAGTGCGAGGCCTGCGGTGAAAGTGGACTTTACCGGACACATGATTCGCGGTAACGTACACGCGTGTAGCAACAGGCCATACCTAGAATCACCAACAGGGGTTTATACCGATGAAGACGATCAGAGCGACGATATTTTTGGCATGTGCTCTAGCATTAACGATCTGCACCACTACAGTCAGTGCCCTTGATGCCGCAGACGGTGGCGTTATGACGCAGTCAATGCAGGCAGCGATTACACCGGCCAAGGCGCTGGAAATGCTCAAAGAGGGCAACAAACGTTTCGTTTCTGGCACTCCAGTTGGAGTAGATTATCTGGCGCAGGTCAAGAAGACCGCTGCTGGACAATATCCGTTCGCTGCCGTGGTGACATGTGTTGATTCTCGAACGCAGCCTGAAATTATATTCGATCAAGGGATCGGGGATATGTTTGTGGCACGCGTGGCCGGTAATTTCGTTAATGACGATATTCTTGGCAGTCTTGAGTTCGCAACTAAAGTGTCGGGCGCTCGGATAATCTTGATCATGGGTCACACAGAGTGCGGTGCTATCAAGGGCGCCTGCGACGACGTGGAGCTAGGGCTGCTAACGGCTACACTGGCGAATATCAACCCGGCAGTAGCGGTGGTAGGAAAGGAAGACTATTCTCCAACGAATTCAAAGAATCCTAAATTCGTGCAGGCAGTGGCTGACATGAATGTCAAATTGACCATGCAGAAGTTGCGTGACAGGAGCCTGGTGCTGCGCAATATGATCGATAAAGGTGAGATAGCGCTCGTGGGTGCGATGTACGATATAACCACTGGCAAAACTACCTTTTACGAGTAAGCGGTAGGCTCAAAATACGGTCGTGCAGCCAGGACAGCAATCATGCTGTTCTGGCATCTTCCTCAGTTATTGACTAGTTCTGACGTACAGTTGGGGCACCTAGTCGCTGTGAGGGCAACAGCACTGACGCAGTAAGGACAGTCCTTTGTGGAGGCTTCTTTTTCTGGTTCTTCAGCCTTCAGTTTGTTGATATTTTTGATTAGCAGAAATACCGCAAAGGCGACAATAAGGAAACTGATAACCGCGTTGATAAAGACCCCGTAACCGATAGTAACCGCTCCAGCCTCCTGCGCAATTGCCAGAGTGGCGTAGGGTCCTGCTGTAGCGCCTTCCTTTAATATGACAAAAAAATCCGAAAAATCCACGCCTCCAAGCATCAGGCCGATAGGTGGCATGATGATGTCGGCCACGAGACTCTTGATGATTGTCCCAAAAGCGCCTCCGATGATGATACCTACGGCCATATCAACGACATTGCCTCGCATCGCAAATGTTTTGAATTCCTGTAGCATAACCAAATATCCCTGTTGTTTAGATAAGGATTTCTATAATCAAATTAGGATGTCAATCCTGCCGCCACCTTCGGCACATGTACTTCAAGATTTGTTTGTCTGCCTGCGCCTCGCGACGCCCATTAATCCAAGCAGCGCAGCTCCAAACATCCATGCTGCGGCGGGGAGGGGGACTATCGATGTATTGACAATATCAGAATCGAGCACTTGCCCAAGTGCATCTAAGTCAATCGCAGAGGCCCCATTCTGCGATGCTCCTGCAACAGTCGACACGTCAACACTTATATCAGCGCCCACCACGTTGCCGCTTGTTTCTGCAAGAGCGCTCCCAACCTCGGCGTCCACTGTCGTGGCATTGATCACAGCCGCTGCTGCATTGAGGGGTACAACTCCAAGGGTGATGAATGCGAATGACACTACAATCTTGAGGAGGTGTTTTGCTGCTTTAATGTTCATTTTATAGCTATCGGTATTGGTGCATGTACGTTGTCTTTTACTCGGAGGACATGTAGAGCAATAGTTATGTCGCCTTGCTTCGAGCAACAAGTAAGCTTTACGACTCTGACCTCACAAACTAAAGTACAGGATTTTGCCACAGGCGTGAAGTTTAGTCGGCAAATTAGTGCTTGGCCGGCAGACTAGTCTAAATTATTGATCTAGAAAGAACCCCTTTTTTTCAGCTTTCCCTCAAGGTTCAGGAAGGAAGGGTCTATAAAGGTTATCCTAGATGTCCCTAAAATAAGTTTATTAGTAATAAATACAATAAGATACTGGACAATCGTGACAATTCACGGGAGTATTGGGCTCTAACTTAGACCAAGCGCGTCGTAGATGCTTGGCATTACCATTTGAATTAGTGCTACGTGGGGAAATAAAGTGAAAAACCTGATCACCACTGCGCTTATGCTTCTACCGTTGCTGGGCGGCAGTTTGGCGCAGGCACAGACTCTTAAGGGTTCTCCGACGTCAATCGAGAACCAATACCGCGCTGCTCATGCCTACGGGTATACCTTCGCAAAGAATTCAGGTTCGGTCCGAGGGCTAGTCAACAGTGGCCGACTGGTCAAAGTGAATGCAGATAACCAGTTGACGTTACATGACGTCTCATTCCCTTATGTGGTTCCTGGGGCAAAAGTATTTTTGGATCGTCTCAGTGCGCAATATCACAGAGCCTGTGGCGAGAAGCTCACCGTAACCAGTTTGCTGAGGCCTAGGGATCGCCAGCCAGCCAATTCTGCTGCAAAGTCTGTGCATCCAGCGGGCATGGCAATTGATTTGAGAGTGCCAAGGGAGCGGAAGTGTCATTCTTGGCTCGAAAAAACCCTGCTTGCCCTAGAGAAAGACCGTGTTATTGATGTTACTCGCGAACGACGTCCGCCCCATTACCATGTTGCCGTATTCGTCGAACGCTATGAAACCAGACTGGCAGGGATGTCTAGATCCATGCAAGGAGGAGCTAATGGTCAAGACTATGTAGTCCGCCGGGGTGACACGCTATCGGGTATTTCTATCCGTACCGGCGTTCGCGTGGCGCAGCTACGTGCGGTAAATGGGTTGCGCTCAAATCTGATTAAGATTGGCCAGAAGCTACAGTTACCAGATACAAACTCAGTGGCGAGCAATGTCGGCAGGCCAGATAGTCTCGCGAGCAACGAAATGACGTATCGTGTTAATCGTGGTGATACGCTTTGGGATATCGCTATTCGCTACGGCACCAGTGTTCAACACTTGCGCCGGACCAACGGTCGGATCAATGATTTCCTCAAGATCGGCCAAGTGCTGAAAATTTCTAAGGGCTAGAAATAGCCCTTTCACCGTCGTTAGACTAGAAATCGGCCTATATGACAAAGGAAAAATTGCAGTCTTACGCCCCGGTGGAAATTATCAGGCGGGAGTCGGGACTTGTTGTAGGCCTGATCACGCTGGTCATATTCCTTGCGTTGGGTGGCGGATGGCTGTCTCAGCTGTCAGGTTGGACTACCCCGTTGTTATTATTCGGTTGGCTGTTTCCGGTCATGCTGTGGTTGTCGTTTGGCGTTGTACACCATGCCGACTGTTTGGCGGTCAAACTGGGCGAACCTTACGGCACGCTTATTCTGACGCTCTCGGTGATTAGTATCGAGGTAGTTATGATTTCGGCCGTTATGCTTAACGGGGATCAGAACCCGGGGCTTGGCAGGGACATGATGTTCGCTGTTTTAATGATAGCCCTTAACGGACTTGTTGGGCTCTCATTACTGTTTGGCGGGCTTCCTCATGTGGAGCAGGCGCATAACCTACAGGGCGCCAATACCTTTCTCGTGGTGTTGATACCACTGGCCGTCCTCAGCCTGATTCTTCCCAACTTTACGGTATCCAGTGCGCTGGGCACATACTCCGTTGCGCAGATGGTGTTTGCCCTAGCCGCGTCGGCGGGGCTTTATGGCGCATTCCTAATCATGCAGACACTTCGTCACCGAGGGTTCTTTGTCGGCCCGGGAGAGTCAGCTGAGGATGCGCATGATCATGGTGATATTGTAGTGAGATCGGTCGGGTTCCATGTCGTGTTTCTTCTCGCCAACATGCTGCCCATTGTTCTACTGTCTAAGAGTATGGCAAAAATTATTGATTACCAGGTGATGGCGTTTAGTGCGCCAGTCGCACTTGGGGGCGTTATTATCGCACTTCTTGTACTGGCGCCAGAGGGGTTGGCGGCGCTTAAATCGGCGGTTGCTAATCGAGTGCAGCGCTCAATTAACATTTGCCTTGGATCAGCGGTGGCCACCATTGGTTTGACTGTGCCAGTTATCATGATGATTAGCCTAGTAACGGGTAACAAAGTTATTCTCGGGCTAGACCCTGTTGACAGTGTATTGCTTGTGACCACAATTCTGGTGTCGGTGGTGACGTTTTCTAGCGAGAAGACAAATGTGATTCACGGCGTTGTCCATCTGGTTCTTTTTGTTGCCTATATAACCATGTTGTTTGATTAATTCAGCGCTTCAGGTAATGTGAGTGTTCTGCAGCCGTTAAGCATGCGCTGGCACACAGAGGTGTTTGTACATGCGCGCCAATGGCGGATTTACAATAAATATGTCGACCGACCAACAGTAATTTTTTTAGATAAAATACAGAATTGAGGGAAGTATCGTATGCCTGCATTACGCTTTAATCATATGGAATTGACATTTCCACCCGGCGCGCTTGAGCGTGACCGAGATGCCATTGTTGCTTTTTACAGTGAAGTGTTTGGCTTCAACCCCATAGATGTGCCTTTATTTGACACAGCGGGCTTGCTGCTGGCAACAGACGATGAGGTTAGTCAGTTCCTGCTGTTGATGGAGCAGGAAAAATACCTCCAGTCGCCGGGTTATGATCATCTGGGTTTTTTATATAACAGCCGCGCAGAGGTTGATGACCTGTTGGCGAAATGCAAGCAGTGGCAGGAAAAAGACGATCGTGTACGCATAAAAGAGTATGACGACCTTGTCATTGCTCCCACCACCACGCATGCATTCTATGTGCAATACCTCCTGCCCATCTGGTTCGATATACAGATAGTGGAGTATGAAGCAGGTACCGAGCCAAAGAAAAGCTGGGTCTATCGCTAGGCGCACTGTCGCTTCTTAGCGCGCAGCATCGCCGGTGTTGGTTTCTTCGTGCCGGTAATGAAACAACTTCCCGTCCGGTACGGATTATTGATACGACTGAGTGGGCCAGCGCCCGATTGTTCAGTATTATTATAACCTGAATTTTAATCCACTACAGGTTGCTTAAGAATGCGTGTTGCCATAATAGGGTCAGGGCCTGCGGGTATTGCTGCGGGTCGTGAACTGCTGAAACAAGGGTTTTCAGACTTTACAATTTTTGATGTGTTGGATGCTCCCGGAGGGACTTGGCGTTTACATTCCTATCCCGGGCTGGCCTGTGACGTTTGGGCCCATTCCTATTCATTTTCTTATGCGCCTAATCCCGACTGGAGTGCGAGCTTTGTAGGCTTTGCCGAGATACAGGCTTACCTAGCAAAATGCGCCACAGACTTTGGCCTTGATCCGCATATGCAGTTCAATACTCGTATCGTTCGGGCTGAGTATAAAAAATCGGGGCAATGGCAGTTGGAGTCGGAGGCCGGTCCGCTCGGGGTTTTTGATATTCTCATCAATGCAATGGGTAATCAGCACACGCCTCTCTATCCCAGCGTGGAAGGCATTGACAGTTTCGAGGGTGATAGTTGGCATGCGACGCGCTGGAACCACGATGTGGATCTCAAGGGCAAACGGGTAGTGGTGGTCGGTTCCGCCGCCAGCGCAGTGCAGATTGTCCCGGAGGTGGCCAAAGAGGCAGGCCAACTGACCGTATTACAGCGCTCCGCTAACTGGATTATGCCAAGGGGACGAAAGGAATATAGCGCGGGACAGCGTTGGCGGTTTCGGCATTTCCCGACTCTGATCAAGTTGACTCGGTGGATACAAAGTCTCCTTATGGGGCAAGTGGAGTATGCAGTGACGAATGGTCATAAGCGCATGGGCCAGTTTGAAGGCATGGTAGAAAAATTTATCAATCGCGCCATCGACGACCCCGCACTGCGCAAGGTGTTGACGCCAGACACACGCTACGGTTGCAAACGAGGCCTGGTATCGGATGACTTCTATCCAGCACTGAATCGAGACAATGTCGAGCTAGTGGCGGAGGGGGTGGCCCAAATAACGCCGTCGGGCATCGTGACCAGTGGCGGCCGAGAAATCGAGGCCGACGTGATTATCTACTGCACCGGCTATAGAATTCTGGATTATGACCGATTTGATGTAATTGGACTTAATGGCGCAAACTTGGGTGCTGTGATGGGGGATGAACCGCGAGCACACAAGGGCATTTCTGTGCCAGACTTCCCTAATTTCTTTTTCGCAGTGGGTCCAAACGGTCTTGTATTAAACGTGTCTTATTTCATCACTGCTGAGCGCAACGTTGAAACGATTGTAGGGCTGCTGTCGGATCTGCGCAGTGCGGGTAAACAATCTCTTGATATAAAAAGGGAAGAGTTTCAGAGCTACAATGACACGATGGATGAAAAGTTCGCTAAATTCAGCTGGGGCTCGCCCGACTGCAACAGCTATTATACCAATGATTCAGGGCATGCCTCGTTTCTTTTTGCTGGGAATTTCAAGGAGTATAAGCGCTTACATGAGGCCACAGGGTTACAGGAATACGACGTCGCCTGACCCAAAAATAAGGCGTGGAAATAGACGTCAGGCTCCTAATTTATTTGCGTCATACTGTTTCGGCAGTCCCATGCTTGTGGTGTCTCACAGCTCAGACATTTGTTGCTGACGTTCAAAGCGCTACCAAATACGCACGCGACTCTTTGGGGGTAAATACATAGCGTCATCTTTTGTGACGCCAAACGCCTCATACCATTCGTCAATATTTCGCTGGGGGTTTTGACCACGCACCATCTCTGGAGCATGTGGGTTAGTGAGCAGCAGATTAAGCAGAGCGTCGTCGCGAGACTTTCCCCGCCAGACCTGAGCCCAAGCCATAAAGAAGCGCTGGTCGCCGGTGAAGCCCTCAATCACAGGCGCTTCGCGTCCCTGCAGCGAAAGCCTGTAGGCCGTATAGGCCATTTGCATGCCCCCCAGATCGCCGATGTTCTCACCGAGGGTGAGAGCACCGTTGACACAGGTCTTGTCATCTCCGGGAATGGGGCAGTACGCACTGTATTGTTCGCTCAGTTCTTTCGTTGCAGCAGTAAAACGCTTCACTGTAGTGGGTGTCCACCAGTTCCGAATTTGACCGTTCTCGTCGAATTGGCGGCCTTGGTCGTCAAAGCCGTGACCGATCTCATGACCGATAACTGCGCCAATGCCGCCATAGTTAACGGCTGGATCCGCCTTGCCGTCGAAGAAGGGCGGCTGCAATATGGCGGCGGGAAAAGTGATCTGGTTCATTAGTGGAGAGTAGTATGCGTTGACCGTCGGAGGCGTCATATGCCACTCGTCTCGATCCACTGGCTGATTCAATCGGCTAACCCGACGTTCCCACTCGAAACGGCCGGCATTTTGAACATTTTCGAACAGTGTGCCCGGCTCAACGACCAGCCCCGAGTAGTCGCGCCACGTTGATGGGTAGCCGATACGCGGATCGAAGGTGGCTAACTTCTTCAGTGCTTCAACGCGTGTCGCACTATCCATCCAGTCTAGCGTGTCGATACGGGCTTTTAACGCGGCCAGTAAATTATCCACCAGTTGCTCCATCTGTGCCTTATGCTCTGGCGGGAAGTGCTTGTTCACGTAAGCTTGTCCAAGGCCGTCGCCTAAATTGTTGTCGACCAGTGTCACACCGCGCTTCCAGCGATCACGCTGTTCCTGGACGCCGCGCATAGTCCTGCTATTGAAATCGAAGTTGGCATCGTCGAAGTCCTTGGGTAGTAGACTTGCCGTGTCGCTGACACGATGGAACGTCAAATACTTTTTCCAAGTGTCCAGAGGCACTGAATCCAGTAGGGCAGCACCATCAGAGATCGCAGAAGTCTCGCCAACTATCACGTGCTGAGTATTCCCGAGCCCAGAGGCCTCAAACACAACAGGCCAGTCGACGTTAGGCGCCAATTGCACGAGGGCGTCACGGTTCATTGGATTGTACGTAGCCTGCACATCGCGCTGCCGCGCGGGTGTCCATTGTACTTGCGCGAGCGCCATTTCAAGCGCGAAAACGGCTATTGCGCTATTGCGCGCATCGGTATCGCCCGTCAGTGTCAAAAGAGTAGCAATGTAGTCCTGATAGGCGGCACGAAATGCATCGTATTCTGTGCCCTCATTGGTGTAGTAGTCGCGCCCCATGCCCAGCCCAGCTTGGCCAATAAATACCTTATAGCGTGCTGTGTCAGCGGGATCCGGCTGTATGCCAAAGCCAAACGGAGCACTCATATTTGGACTGCCGATTAGCCTCATTAAATCAGTGCCATTTTTTGCCGCGGCGATGCGGTCGAGGTCCGGCTGTAACGGTGTTATGCCTCGCTGTTCAATCGTTGCCTCATCCATCCAAGAGAGGTAAAGATTCACGACTTTTTTTAATGTGGGGTCAGTGGGTGGCGATTCAATAAGTTCGCTTAACAGAACATGTAGATCTGTCTCCGATTTATCGCGCAACACGTCGAAGCTACCATAGCGTGACTTGTCTGCGGGAATAGTTGTTGTCGCGAGCCATTTTCCGTTTACGTAGCGGTAGAAGTCATCGCCAGGCTTGATGGTGCGGTCCATCTGGCTGGTGTCGATGCCGAATGTGCCTAGAGTGGCCTTTGGCGAAATAGCTGTGGCCGCCGCTGCAAAGGGCAGCAGAGCAGCCACAGAAGCGGCAAGCAAAAATGATGATCGCATGGATTGACTACCTATAAAGATGTTGTGGATGCCTTGCACGGTTAACGCAGGCATTATGCTGTATATCGAGCAGGGAGGGTACCCTGCCGGAGGCTAGGCAGTTGAGGATTCTCTGCGTGCGGGGTATAACTATGGTGCTTGCCAAATGTAATGGTATTTTTAGCAGGGCAAGCACTATATCTATTACCGGACAGACACCGGTGGTGGAGGGGGTTGGCTGTGTACCTGAAATCGAGACAAGGAGGCAAATAGTATGGCGGATACATCAATATTACTGGAAGGGCTGCATTTTGCTGAAGGCCCGCGCTGGCACGATGGACGCCTATGGTTCAGTGATTTTTATGCGCATGCGGTAAAATCGGTGGATGAATCAGGGGGTGTACGCATTGAGTTGGAGCTCGACGACCAGCCGTCAGGTTTGGGTTGGCTGCCGGATGGGCGATTACTGGTTGTCGCGATGAAGGAGCGCGCTGTCAAGCGTCTGGAACCGATGGGCTTGGTATTACATGCTGACATCAGTCATCTAACAGCCCATTTGTGCAACGATATGGTGGTCGATGTCGACGGTAGCGCCTGGGTGGGTAACTTTGGTTTTGACCTTGATGCAGAGCTCAGGATCCGCGGTGCCGACGTCATTAGCGATCATCCTTGTACAAACCTTGTTCGCATCGACGCTGACGGCACGGTTTACCTGGCCGCAGCCGATATGCATTTTCCCAATGGTAGCGTTATTACCCCCGATGGAAGTACGCTTATTGTGGCTGAAACATTAGCGAGTTGCCTGACCGCTTTCACCATCAATGGCGATAAGTCACTGAGCAATCGCCGCGTCTGGGCCACCGTTGAGAATATTGCGCCCGATGGCATCTGCCTTAATGATAACAACGAGATTTGGGTTGCGAATGCACTCGGTCCAGAGATGATACTGGTTGCAAAGGGAGGTGAAGTCATCAATCGGATGGAAACTAGTCAGCCCTGTTACGCTTGTATGCTGGGCGGCATAGACGGAAAAACCCTGTTTGCTGTGACGGCGGCGTCATCGGATGGGGTGCTTGCTGCAGCGGAAAAAACCGGGAAGATTGAAACGGTGCGGGTGGATCGATCGAGAGCGGGGCGGCCATAATCAATCGTTTGTGGGTCGGGCAGCAAATAGAACAGTCGCTGCTTTGATCGCGAAGGCGCGATTGCGCCTTCTGGTCGGGAGTAGCGGCTAAGCCGGTCTGCGCCGTGCGATGCTGAATAATGCGAGGAGCGCTGAGCCGAATAGCCACGCCGCAGCAGGGATCGGTACTGCACTAACTGAACTCAAATCGCCCTTCAGTTTGATCTCTCTTCCGCCGCTCCCTTTCCACTCGATTTCATATTCAGCTTTGTCACCCCAGTCAACGATGCTCATACCTAGGTCTGCTACTGGGGTAGTACCAGCAAGAGCGGACTCACCGTTATCCTCTAGTTTGATTTTAAATTTGTTGAAGTTAAGTGTGGTGCCACCGTTAGAAATAGACCCGCGATCGCTTTTGTCCTCCAACTCCAACTTATCCTTACCGTTGTAGTTGTTATGGATCTTGAGCTCAGTGTCCTGACTTGACGTAGAAGAGCTGCTGTAGACTACGACTCCACCGGCGCTTGTGATTGTGAAGCTAAGGTCCAGCGTTCCATTTTCAAACTGTCCTTTGTCAGCGTGGCTGTCTGTGTCAGTTTGGTTGCTCGATATAAACACCCTAGCGGATAGAATATCTCCAGAATTAAAACCATAGTCACTGGCATCGACTTTTTTGTCCTCGATATCACCCGCACTTATTACTGCAGTGAACTTATAGATGGCAACTGTTGCCGCCTGTGCGGTGGCGGTGGTCATCAGGGTTATGGTTGCAAAGATCAGGAGTGCTCTGCCTATGGACGATTTAAAAGGGATCTGCTTGTTCATGGTTCAGTACCGGTCTATTGTTTACACTTAGTACCTAGCAGGTATCGTGCCAAATTATAAAAAAATTATTATTTTCAATATGTTAACTTGATATAACATGTCCTCCAAAATCTCGAATGTAAAATATCCTGACACCTAAGGTCGATGAAGGACGCGACGCCGGAAGAGTACATAGCGGAGAGGGGAGTTGTGTCGATTAGTCCTGCAGCCCAATGGTTTCGAGGCTTACAGGCTTCTTCAGTGCTTTTTGTCCGGAATTGGGATTTAAACCATTGCTGGGATGTTGTCCAAAACCCCGAGTGTAAAGTATTCTGACACTTAAGCCCGATTAAGAGCGTGATGCTGGGGAAATACAGGGCGTGGGACGCTGTATTGATTAGTCCATTTCTAAAGACTGCTGCCCAACCGCTTTGGGGGTTGCACGCTGCTGTAGTCCTTCCTGCCCTGTATCGGAATTCGAGCCACTGTTCAGTGCTGACGGCAGGTCGGCCTGTAGCAAGAGGCTGCCCCAATCATGCTGTGGCATTGGGCCGATCAGATCTTCGACATCCACTACGGAGATAAAGCTAAAAAAGGGTTGAATGGCTTGCCCGCCTCCGCCGTCGTTGTCCCAGTCTGAGTGTGTGGCACTGGTCAATAGATGCTGATGGTCGAAGGTCATCAATAAAAACTCACCTTTGACCCGCATCTCGCCCCAGTCCGCTGAAAAGAAGTCAGCCCCCAGTGCGCCTAGAGTGATGCCAATCGAATTTTCTCGGATGTCCCAATGCTCCCAGGCCATAATAAACCCGGTGTCGCTGGCGGACATCCGCAGTGGCGGACCAAGCAACTGCAGGACTTCATTCAGTGGCGTTTTTTGCGCTGGAAGGTTGTTGCTCGAGATCGGGACGCCCATGTCGTAGCGCCACTGGGAACAACCGGTCAGTAACCAGCAGGTAAGCAGTAGATAAAGTATGCGGGTGGTACTAACTTTCATCGGCGGGGTATAAACGCGTCGCGAACTCGGTTAGCGTATCGTGCTCATCGAAGAAAAAGATAGCGCGGTCATAGCGGGTATTGATGCGCATGCGATTGTAGACAATCAAGATTAGCCCTTCGCCCTCGGAGTGCTCGAACAAGTAATATAATGCCGTTTCGCCACCCAACGCGATGACCTGTGATGGCGGACCAAGCAACGTCAGAACATCTTTGCGCGTACTCGTGCCATTGACTAGTTCATTGGTGACAGTGTCTTGCCAGTTGACCTCAACGCCACGTTTACTTTCGAACTGGGCGCACGCCCCCAGCAAACTGGCACAGAAGACTAGGGCGATCAGCAGGGTAAATTTATGCATTTTTCTCAACTTTTACGACGAACGATAACACCCAACATAGCGCAATTTGGGGTGATTTTAAACCACTGTAGTTCACGGCAGCGGAGGCGCACTAGGCATTACTGCACTGGCGCCTGTGCTGATCCGCAATGATCCGCTATAATCCACCCACGTTTACTACACAATAAGGTTAGGGCGCATGGCCGACAATGACCGCATTCCGGCCGTACAGGTTGGCAGCGGAGAGAAATTCGTTAATGATTTGGGGATTGTCGCCAT
>JAPKBI010000243.1 GCA_028823475.1 Halioglobus sp.
AAGTTTCTGCAGAAACTTAGGCTCCCGCAGCGCTACATCGATATTAATGATTATAAACTTAGAGCAGCAGTGGACTTACTCTAGATCCACCCAAATGGGTTCCACCTTGATTTCAGTGAAGAACGCCTGCAATCCCTCTAATGTGACACCCAATGTGCGATCATTTACTAACGGGTGAACATAGATCTGCTTGCAGTTTTTTAGCCCGCTGTCGACGAACAGCTGCACTCGAGTTTTGACACCATTGATCATTGATAGCGGCGTCACAGCGCCGGGTCGAACGCCCAGATTTTCCATCAATCTTTCTGCAGAGCCAAAAGAGAGCCGTCCAGTTCTCAGTTTTGCATTGAGAGTTTTAAGATCTATCTGTCTGTCTTGCTCGGCAACCAAAAGAACGTTACGTTTTTTATTATCGCGCAGATAGAGATTTTTGATATGACCACCACCCTCTACTGAAGATAGGAACTGTCCTTGGATCTTCTTTGAATCTTCTACCGTTCTCAAAGGCACATGATCAAATCGTGTGTACGTAATCCCCCAATTATCGAGCTTTTCCATAATGTCATCTGATGAGACTGGAAGGCTGTCTTGGTATTTTGATGAAGCATCAACAGTATCTTTCATTCTAAAGCCCTTTCCTCAAACTCTTTGCTCAAGCGCATTTTAGGACATCATGATGGCCTAGTTAGATAAATACGGACATGCCTCTCAAGCTATTAGATTGCTTGCGCATTTGGACTGACACGTTGTTGTCCTCAACACAGATCATGGGCATACCATTAGCATACTTTACTCAATCTAGAAGTGCCCTGGCTCCTTGATCTCCAATCGAACACCTAACCAAGCCAAGTTTTGTCAAAGTAGTAGGAAGAGAGCTCACCTTACCAAATACTGCGCCGCCCATATTTCAACGGAAAGTGATGCACATGGCCATTGCAAAATTAGCTGTGCCCCATACGGGGATAGTTATGTTAGTGGGCAGAAGCATAGTTTATTTAAGCTTTCATTCAACATCATACTTCTTTAAAATTGTTAAAGAACATCTGAAATCCCCTTCTAGATTTGCTCCTCACCACTCATTTCTTGACGTTGTTTCGATCCATTACCGATTGGATCAAACACCAAAAATACGCAATGTATCACCCTAAGTTTGTAAGAGGGCTATAAACTTGTGTGGTTTAGTACATTGCATTAGTAGTTAACATATGAAGTAATAATGATCCTAGTTTGAGCAGAATACAAATGGAGCGATACTTGCAATGCAGTTTCATCTGAACGGATTTAAGCCAGGTAATTATCAGGTTCCAGATGGAGCAAGAAAGCCGTACCCCAATCCTCTGATTGAGGATATGCCGAGCAAAGTAGATGTTCTGATCGTTGGCACCGGTCCAGCAGGTCTGACTATGGCGCGGCAGATGTCTGAGTTCGATGACATAAAAACCTGCATTGTCGATATGGCGCCTGGTCCATTGTTGTTTGGGCGCGCAGACGGCATTTCCTGCCGTACAATCGAAATAATGGAAGCCTTTAACAGCAGCGAAATGGTGGTCAAAGAATCCTATCAACTGATGCAAAATACGTTCTGGGAACCTGATGCTGCAAACCCCCAGCACATCAAGCGTACCGAAAAGATCGCTGATGCGCGAGCTGGTCTTTCTGAGTTTACACATAGTATTGTCAATCAAGCGCGCCTACACGAATTGCTGATTGATGGTATGGCAAACTCAATCACTAATCTACGCCCGCACTATAGCCGCGAATTGGTCAATATACAGATTAATGACAGCCTCACCCAGGATCTGGCCTCTTACCCGATAACTGCGACCTTCAACAGGGCCGACGATGCAGGCGTGGGAAAAGTTGAAACTGTGAAAGCACGCTTTGCAGTCGGCGCTGACGGTGGCAGAAGCAGTGTTCGAAGGGGCCTCGGCATCTCACTTCTGGGGGATACTGCTAATAAAGCTTGGGGCGTCATGGATATCCTGCTCAACACGGATTTCCCAGATATTCGCATCAAAAGCTTTATCCAATCCAAAGACCATGGTGCTGTCATGACGATCCCGCGCGAGGGCGGCTACCTGTGTCGCTTTTATGTCGAGCTGGATCAAATCGACAAGGACGCGCGTGCGTCGGACATCAAGGTGACCGAGCAGGATCTCATTGCCAAAGCGCAGAAGATTTTCCACCCCTACACACTGGACGTGAAAGAAGTGGCATGGTGGTCTGTTTACTCGGTTGGCCAACGCATTGCAGAGCGCTTTGATAACAGGCCTTCAGGAAGCTTGGACGACGTTATACCCCGTGCCTTCGTTGCTGGTGATGCCTGCCATACGCATAGCCCCAAGGGTGGTTGGGGGCTGAACACTTCACTGCCAGATACTTTCAATCTGGGCTGGAAGGTGGCGGCTGTTCTTCAAGGCAGGAGTGATGCCAAGTTGCTAGCTACCTACAGCACTGAGCGCCGAAACGTCGCGCAACATCTGATTGACGCTGACAAAGAGCTGTCAAGACTGGTGGCGACACGGCCAAATACGGGTGACGCGTCCGAAGAGACCAAAGTCGACACGGCCAAAATTGAAGCCTTCATGAAGCGGCAAAGCGGCTTTGTCAGTGGAACATCAATCGAGTATTTACCCTCCTACATTTGCACTGGGCAAGAAAACCAACATTTGGCGCCTGGATATAAGATCGGCCAACGGTTTCACTCGGCAGAGGTGGCCCGCGTGGCTGACGGTGGGCGTCAACATTTGGGTCACCTAGTCAAGGCAGACGGCCGCTGGCGCATCTTCCTGTTCGGTGGTGATCAAGATCCAACTGACACCTCTTCCAGCGAGTATCAATTTATCAAGTTTTTGGCTAATTCCACTTCATCACCAGTAACGAAGTACACGCCGAGCGGCTGTGATGTTGACTCGATCATCGACACCTACGCCACTTTTCAACAGCAAGATTTAGAGATGCATGACTTGCATTACTACCTATGGCCGGCAAAAGGAAAATATGGTTTGCGAGATTACGAGAAAGTGTTCCATGCGCAAGTTGGTAACGATGTTTATGACCTGCGCGGCATTAACCGTAAGAGCGGCTGTGTTGTGGTTGTGAGGCCAGATCAGCACATCGCCAACATCTTGCCTGTCTCAGCACACGCGGAGCTTTCAGATTTCTTTGATGCCTTCATGATTGAGCAGACATAAAGCGTTAACGGAGGGCGCTGTTCGACGACTGAGAACACGCATAGGATTGCAAGCATAGCCTAGCTTTATGAGCTCAAGACTTTACGATCAGTTCAAAATCAGCCTAGAAATTATCCGCCTAGCAGTGATGATGTATATTTGATTTCCATTGTCGCTTCGTAATGTTGAGGGCCTTCTTCATGAGTGGGGCGTTGGCGTAAGTCACAAAATGGCCTACTTCTGGTAGAACCGTTTTGAGCCGATATTTACATCAGAAATTTCGAGAAAAAGAGTGATCAGGCACGATGTCACTCGAATTTGCAGTGGTATCCAGACGAGATTTTGTGAAGATTAACGGCGAGTGTCACTGGCTGTGGCGCTTGGTTAATCAGGAAGGTGAGGTGTTGAAAAGCTACGACACCAAACGCCAAAACCGTAAACTGGCGCTGGCTCAACAAGTAGGCGGACAATTCACACCTGCCGTTCTGACGAGGAGCGCGCGCCATGTTGCGTTTTCGGCGCACGCGAAGTTATAGAATATTGGACGGATAAAAGGAAATACCTTGGCCCAGTAAATGCTGTTTTAAAACCTATCCACGCGTCCAAGAAGCGAAGTCTTTACTATCAGTAGCAAATTCGATCCCTAAGGCAGGCTCTTCTCCCACGACCCAAGCGTCGTGGCCAGGTGCCAATCTGTAGGCTTCACCTGCGTTGATAGTAATCTCTGAGCCATCATCCGAAATTACATGTATCGAACCTTGCATTAAAACTCCAATATGGCCAGCCTGACAGGTCTCTGTACCAACATGCG
>JAPKBI010000244.1 GCA_028823475.1 Halioglobus sp.
TCTTCGCCAATGTTGCTAACCTCTTGCGCAAGATTTTCTAATCTATTTTTAACGTCATTCACATCCTCATTGAGTTCGCGATACGCCATTTCGCGAACCTCTTTTGCCATACGTTCTTCATTCTCCGAGGGCCCCGCCTTTTGACTCAGCAGAAGTACAATGACGCCCCCGATTCCGTTCGCACACGCGATGATTAGCGCCGAGTTCGCTGGGCTGAATGATGTCTCTAGCGCCAGGAATCCAGCGACATTAAGCATGCCGATACCCAACAAAAAAAGCACCAAAGAAAAGGCAATATACGTGCTTTTGCTTACGGCACGTCGCGTACGGATTTGCGTAAGTGCCAATTCGGACCGAGCGAGTAGTTGCAGCTTAAAAATTGAATCAGACAATTGAACCTCCCTAAGATGTTAATCGACCTACCAGTACACCAAGCCCAAAAATGAGAAGGAGGGTCGCAGGCCTCACGTCTTTTAGGTCGTCGTTAATATCAACAAACCAGTTGCCGGTGACGTCTTTTACGCGCTCCAACATTTGTGTCGCATCAAGATGGTCAAGGCCGCTAAGCCAGTCCTCAACAGAGTCTCTCAGACTTTCCTCTGCTGTGACCGAGGCTTGCAGATTTGCCACCCCGGTAGGCTCCGATGCTGACACCTTTTTCTGAAGACGGGCTTGCTCAAATTGCTTAAGCTGGGCTCTCAGTGTCTCCAGCTCAGCCACTATCCCTTGATCTTCCATCTGTCCCCCACCCTTTTCGGGCCTTCTCAAGCGATTTAAGCCGATCGTTAACTCAGCATTATAAAGCCATCCTACGTCTTTCCCCGCCTCTCGCAAGGTTTAATGTGTCGGTTCTGGAGCCTTTAACAAAGTTAAGACTAGATTATTCGCTTTTGTTCATCAACAAAAATGAGTTTTTCAATTCTGTCATTATCTCGAGCATTTAATTCAGCTAAGATGGCCCCATTCAATCAGTGACATCTGAACGGAGCAATAAAATGACCTATAAAGTCGTGCAGTGGGCAACAGGTATTCATGGACGGTTAGCCCTGCGGGGTATTCTTGATCATCCAGACATGGAACTGGTTGGCGTTAAAGTTTACAGCGATGATAAGCATGGCATGGACGCAGGTCAGTTATGTGGTCGTCCTGACACGGGCGTAAAAGCAACAAATAAAATTGAAGAGATACTTGCATTAGAGGCAGATTGCGTAGTCTACATGCCACTTCTTGCCAACCTCAAAGAAGTTATTCCTCTACTTGAATCGGGTAAAAGTGTGATCACTTCCTGTGGTTGGGTTTACCCAAAAAATCGCGACACTAGCCAACTTGAGGCGGCGTGCCAAAAAGGCCAGTCGGTTTTGCATGGCACGGGCATACACCCCGGTGGTTTGACAGAAAAACTGCCGCTATTGGCCTCGGCTTTTGTGACTAACGTACGTTACGTTCGCGGCGAAGAGTTTTCAGACCTTCGCACCTATGATGCGCAAGATGTGGTGACCAATATTATGATGTTTGGTCAAACCCAAGAACAGTTGGCCGGTAGTATTATGAAAGATGTCCTTGCCGATGGGTTCACCCAGTCGATCGATATGGTAGCCGATCAGATAGGGGTAACGCTTGACTCAAAATTTGCCACTAAGCATCGCTGGAGTCTGGCAACCGCTAATATTGAAACACCTTTTGGTGTGCTTGAAAAAGGCACTGTTGCCGCTCAGTCGTTCTCGTGGCAAGGCACGGTAAAAGGCACGCCAGTAATAGAAGCGGCGGTCAATTGGTACATGGGTAACAGTCACCTTGAAGACGGTTGGGACCTAGGTAAAGAGCGTTTTGAAATGGAAGTCATCGGCGACAACCGTATTCAATTAGTGACAGAAGGCTTGCACGCCGACTCACCTGAGCACGGCGCTGACGGCGAAGAATCAGCCTTGGTGGCAACCGCCATGCATTGTGTAAACGCAGTCCCCTATGTCTGTAAAGCCAGCCCAGGAATTAGAACCTACAACGACATGCCAATGATCACCGGCCGTGCCGATCAGTCGTTAATGAGCTAATAGCAATGCGTAAATAGCGACAGTGATAGTAATAAGAGATCGGAGTTAAGTGTGCAACGTTTATGCATAAATCACTAATGGAATCATACTGTCAGGCCTAAAGCTCTAAAAGCGTGTCCAGGGTATCTGGGAAGTCCAGTAAGTGTCAGGTCCATTCTTATCCACACTGCGTACAATCAGCATATAACGAATGGATTTGAAAAGATGAAGGAAGGTCTAAATCTCGAGTCGGGTCACATTGTTGAAACCGATCTAACAGCACAAAGTGCGCGTTTGTATTGTCGCGGTTGCTCACCAGGCTGCAAACACTATGAAATTTGTGACGGTCGGCCCTGGCGCACACTGACTCCTGAGAACACTGCCCTCAGTGAGGTTAGTGGTAGTTAGCTCAGCAATGTGTATTTGGGACCCTCTTTTGGGATGCGGGATATACCCTCACCTGAACCGGTCGCGGTCCTATTAGAGAGGCCCCTTGTAAAACGATGAGCGTTGGGAAGAGCAGTATGCAGAGAATGGATGTAAAATGGCCTATGGAGCAGTCACATGAGTCAAGATAACTGCCTGGCATTGCCTCAGTTTAACGTTGTCATTGTAGGCAATGGCGCTATTGGCTTAGCTCTACTGGAAAACCTGTTGCAACGGCAGTCGTTAAATCGTGTAGTGGTTCTTGGGCGCAGTGCGAACAACGTGTCTGATGATAAGCGTGTCACCTATGTGACTTTCGATGCAGAGGACGCCGAGTCTGTGATGACCGCCGCCACCCGGGTGAAGGAGTCCCTAGACCGTGTGCATCTGCTCATCAACACGGTAGGCTTGCTACATAATCAACATCAAGGCCCCGAAAAACGTCTCAAGGCACTCAATTCAGAGCATTTACAGAAGGCCTTTCAGGTGAATGCGATCCTGCTGCCTTTACTAGCCCAGGCATTCAGTACGCTACTGCGTCACGATGATCCGGCGGTGCTTGTCTCTCTTTCGGCGCGAGTCGGCAGTATCGAGGATAACCAGCTTGGCGGCTGGTATAGTTATCGCGCCTCCAAGGCTGCACACAATATGTTACTGAAAACGATCGCAAACGAGTGGCGCATCAGTCATCGCAACGTTACCGTTATTGCCCTGCATCCTGGGACGGTTTATTCCCGGCTGTCAGAACCTTTTTTATCCGAGCGGTACAAAAATCGCGTGCTGACACCCGAGGAGTGCGCCAGTTCCCTGCTGGCGGTCATTGGCGGCTTACAGCTGGAAGATTCCGGTAATTTCTACGATTGGCAGGGTAAATCAATACCCTGGTAGGTCAAAACGTGTAAGACGATACCCGTGGACGCCGCGTCTATTCTCAAGTCACTTAAAACACGGGGTAAACACTGAGGCGAACCCCATCACTGACACAATGAGCCCGCCTTTATACGTGTAAACCCCGAGTCTGTTTCATGCCGCTATCGGGGGCACCAAGTTCAAGCAGAACCCTCGCTAGCAATTAACTTCTGATATGTCAGGAATAGCCATAATAGCCCCCTGACGGGTTGCCGCGATGGACCCAGCGACACAAGCTCGTTGCAGTGCATCATGGTCATTCATGCCTTCCACCACGCCAGCTAAAAAGTACCCAACAAACGTATCGCCTGCGCCCGTTGTGTCAACCACATCAACACTTGGACTATTAATGTGAGTAACCTCGCCATTGACCAGCAACATAGCGCCATCAGCGCCTAAGGTAACGACCACCCGAGTCTGCGGCGCGAGGGCTGCCATTTTTTTAATAATTTGATCAATATCTGCTACGCCGCATAGCGCTTCGGCTTCGCCTTGGTTAACAATCAAGGTGTCAAGCTTTGCCAGCGGCAAGTCTTTAATATTGCTGGTCATTGGAGCCGGGTTCAGCACAATCTTGATGCCCTTTGCATGCGCAAGCTCAAACGCTTCTGCTAG